>JAGGAE010000011.1 GCA_017889725.1 Bacillota bacterium
TTTGTTGGTTGCTGCATTCATCTAATGAACACAGCCCGCACATCTGGCTTTTTTTTACCTACATTGTTTAGTTTTCAAGGAACACTCGGCTTGTTTCGCCGTTTGCGCCCCGCTTGAGACGACTTTTATATGTTAACATTACCTTGCGGTTTTGTCAACTTCTTTTTTTCATTACTACCTTGCCGCCGATTGGCGACTTAGTTATAATAGCACATTCCCTCATTGATGTCAAATCGGCATTGCAGTTTTTCCTATATTAATTCATAAAGAAATCGCGTCGGAATACGCCATATTCAAACGAAGAGTGCTACATTCAATATGCGTCGTCGATAACAGGGTACTATCTGCTACTTCTACTCTCAAAGCCTGTTCCACTAATGCACTGCCAAACAAAAGTAAAAATTCATTTACTCTTTTCTACCAAAAAGCCTTCTTCATAACTCTATCCAGGGAGCGAACACTATGCCCCATACAATCAACCGGCCCTATTCTCTTGGCAATTTCACGCACCGCCGAAGTGGCCACAACAGGCAAATGCAAAAGTGTTGCTGCTGCTGCAACCCCCTGGGCTCCGCTTTGGACAATTTCAACCGTTGTTTCCTCCGCCAGATGGGTGTTGTTCAGCAAACCATCCACACGCCCCAAGCCCAAAACGTATTCCTGAATAAGTTCGACAGTCGCCGTAAAAGGACGTGACATATTAATAACCGCTATAATTTTTAAATCCGGGTTTTGATATGCTCCTTCAATAAGATTAAAAATCCGCGCACCATGAACTCCATAACCAACGTCCATAATGATATTCCCCGGACGCCTTAAAACCCAACGCATCTGTCCCTTAATGATATTCCCGGCTTCACCAAGACCAACCGTATCTTCCGTATCCCAGGCAATTACCGTTATTCCCTTGCTCTCTAGCTCCTTTTTTACCGGCCGCAGCGTATAACAAGGCTCTACAGTGTCCAAATCCACCAGTACAACCGGTTCTCCACAACCAACAAGTTCAAGAGCCCTATTCACTGCGTTTTCGCTTTTACCGCTTGCATATTCACCAATATAAGCTTCCAAAATGGGCATGTATAACATCCTTTAGTTTTCTCGCGTTAGCTAACGCGCAACTATAGTATATCCATTAGGCTATAAAAACTTTAAACAGAATCAGCAGTACTACCCCAGGTATGCCTAAAATTCCCGCAACCAGAGCAGTAATCGGATTGATCGCAATAGTGAAGTCGAAATAGCCTCCCAGAAAATTAACCCCCCATAACATAATCCCTCCAATAATAGCATTGTATATGAGACGAAAAACAAACTTTATCGGCATCAAAAAAACTCTACCCACTAAATATAGCAAAACAATTCCGAACAGATAGGCAAGGATAACATTAAAATCCCAACTCAACACTGGTAAATTTGGCATAACATCTCTCTCCTTAATCAGTAATTTACTTATCAAACCTAGATTCCAATTATTTCTACTAAATATATTATTCTTCCTGTATAAATAGATATAAAAAAATCAGGGCAACGCCCTGATTTCAAGAGTTATCAAAAGGGTGAATACGTAACCCCTTGGCTACGTGCCTTTTTCATTAAATAGACATATTTCTTTTCGGCAGCTTTCAGCAAATATACCGCATGATCCACTAAATCCGCATCCAACACTGAATTATAATAGTTTTGCGCATAAATCCATTCTTGCCGAGCCTGCTCTACCGCTTCCGCTAGAGGCAGTTCCTGTTTCGATTGACGCGATTCACCATCGATCCAATCCGCCAATAGTTTATGAGGCCAAAAAGCTTTCAAAACTAATCCCTCCTGCTTTATAGTATTCCCAAAAACAGGAGGGATTAATCCTATATTACATTTCCCTGCGGTTTTCCAGCGCCTTTGATAAAGTGACCTCATCCGCATATTCAAGTTCGCCGCCAACAGGCAAACCATGCCCGATACGAGTTACTTTGACACCAAGCGGTTTTAAAAGACGGGATACATACATAGCAGTAGCTTCGCCTTCCACATCAGGATTTGTTGCCATGATAACTTCAGCAATTCTGCCCTCACTTATACGAGCCAAAAGCTCTTTCAACCGTAGGTCGTCAGGTCCAACACCGTCAAGAGGTGACAATGAACCATGCAGCACATGATAAAAGCCCTTGTATTCCCGAGTACGTTCCATTGCCACGATATCTTTCGGTTCTTCCACAACACAAATTAAACTTTCATCGCGTTCAGAGCTACTGCAAATGCGGCAGGGATTGCAATCCGTTAGATTAAAACAGACGGAACAATACCCTATTTTCTCCGTTGCGTCAACAATCGCCTCAGCAAAGTTTTTGGCCTGTTGTTTCTCCATGGCTAATACATGATATGCCAGTCGTACGGCCGTTTTGGGTCCAATACCCGGCAAACGTCTAAACTGTTCAATCAACTTAGCCAACGGCGCTATATACTGCATAGGAACTAAAATAACCCCGGCAGTTTGATTCCACCAGTCAATTTACCCATTTCTTGGGCCATCATATCATCAACTTTTTTGATCGCTTCGTTTACTGCCGCCAAAATAATATCTTCCAGCATTTCAATATCGTCTGTATCTACCGCCGCCGGATCAATTTTAACCGACTGCAGCTGTTTTTCACCATTTACCACGACTTTAACTGCACCACCGCCGGCAGTGGCTTCAAGAGTTCTGCCTTTTAACTCTTCCTGGAGTTTAGCCATATCCTCCTGCAATTTTTGCACCTTTTTCATCATGCCACCCATATTACCCATGTTTCCTAACATAATCTATGCCTCCCCATCTTTCTCTTCTTTTATTGCACGGCCACCAAAAATTTTAATAGCCGCATCCAGAGCAGGATGAACTTTCTCTTCATCCTTACCGGTACCAGCAGGTTTTGCCGCCTTTGCAGCGGACGGTGAAGACGCTAATGCACAATTCAACCTAACCTGCCGCCCTGTAAGCTGCAGCAAGATTTTCTCGATAATTGTCCGATAGTCATCCTTTTCACTACGTTCTTTAGAAAATACCGAGGTAAACTCTACTGTAACTTGATTATCATTAAACAAGGTGATTCGCCCTTGCGCCAAGCAGGCGTGTACCGAACGCTTACCACTAGCAATCAGGTCTTTCAGCACGGCCTCCCAGATTTCTTCCGGCGTACCGCTAATTTGAACCGGCGGCTCCGTAGACTCTTGAGGTTTCGGCTTAACCACCTGTTTTTTTTGTGCTAAATTAGAAGACGCGGATTCAACATTTCGCACCGGCTCCGCCTTAACTGCGGAAGGAATTAGAGCAGTTAGTCCGTTCCCCTGAATCAAGGCCTCTAATGCTTTAACCCGTTCAAGCAACCCCTCAACCGTATCACTTCCCGTACGCCGACACAAAGAAAGCAGTGCCATCTCTAAAGCTATGCGCGGTTCCGCCGCCCATTTGGCCTCGTTGGCAGCCAGTTGAAGCGTCTGAATCATGTTAACAATTTCATCATATGTAAATTTTGCACACTGGGACTCTAATACCTTTTTGTCATCACTGTACATTTGTACACTATCGGCATCAGGTACGGCTTTATATAACATCATACTTCGCCCGTGAAGAGCAAGCTCAATCAGAATCTGACGCGTATCCTTACCTAAGGCAATAACTTCATCAATCAGCACCATTACTTCCGGCGCATTACGGTCACCAACAGCTTCCATCAGCTTCCAAATCCATTCGTGGCCAACCAGCCCTAACAGATTGCGCACAGCATCGGCAGTTACCGTTCCCTCACAAACAGCAGTACACTGATCCAGAATACTAAGAGCATCCCGCAAACCGCCGTCCGCATGCACAGCAATCATCTTTACCGCTTCCGCAGTGGCATCAATGCTGCTTTTTTCAGCCACATCCATAAGCCGGCGCTCTATTTCAGAAACACGAATACGTCGGAAATCATAACGCTGGCAGCGCGAATGAATGGTTGCCGGTATTTTATGCGGCTCCGTCGTCGCTAATATAAACACTACATGCGCCGGCGGTTCTTCCAACGTCTTTAGAAGTGCGTTAAACGCTTCAGTGGTTAACATATGTACTTCATCTATAATATATACTTTGTACCTGGCATCGACCGGAGCGAACTTCACAGCTTCCCGCAAATCGCGAATTTCATCAATGCCCCGGTTGGAAGCGGCGTCGATTTCCAGTACATCCATCGCTGTCCCCGCATTGATACGCTTACAATTTGCGCATTGATTACAAGGTGTATCCGTCGGACCATCCTCACAATTAAGCGCCTTAGCTAATATCTTGGCAGTTGTTGTTTTCCCGGTTCCCCGAGGACCGGAAAACAAATAAGCATGACCAATTTTACCTGTTTTAATGGCGTTCTTGAGGGTAGTGCTAATCGGCTCCTGCCCAATCAGATTATCGAAGTCCTGCGGCCGCCACTGACGATATAAAGCTACATAAGCCATACTTCAGGTCTCCTTTATCAATAATCAAACTGCCGACTTTGGGTAAATGCTCTGCTAACAATGATCCAAAGCAATGTATTTGATAAACAAAAGCAGCCCCATCGGCTGCTGTAGTGTTTTTTACGTCGGGCCACGGTAGCCAATCAGGCTGCCTTGCGGCACATAAGAATTGTCACTTACCGTTGCTTCCTTCCGGACCTGGCGGGGTTCATGATTTCCCATTGCGCAAGACCCAACCGTTACCGCGGTCCGACCTGAAAAACCTCAAATTTTTTAATGGCGGAGAGAGAGGGATTCGAACCCTCGGTACAGTTTCCCGTACACACGCTTTCCAGGCGTGCTCCTTCAACCACTCGGACATCTCTCCGTGTTGTCTACGCTAATTCAGTGACACAACTATATGAAATTATGGCGGAGAGGGTGGGATTCGAACCCACGAGGCCTTTCACAGCCTACTCGATTTCGAGTCGAGCTCCTTCGACCAACTCAGACACCTCTCCAGTATCGACTTAGGTTCCACTATCACTTTTCTTCCGAATACGCCGCTCACGGAAAAACTCCCGCATCAAAGCCGCACACTCTTCCGATTTTACTCCAGCTAAAACTTCCATACGATGATTCAGCGCAACATGCTGAACAATATTAAAAATTGATTCAACCGCTCCGGCTTTATAATCAGCACTTCCGTATACCAGTCGATCAACCCGTCCTGCAACTAACGCTCCCGCGCACATAGGACACGGTTCTATAGTAACATAAAGTGTCGCTCCGGTCAAACGCCAGCGTCCCAATTTTCGGCAAGCTTCCTGAATTGCGATGACCTCAGCATGAGCAGTTGCATCCTTCCAAGTCTCACGCCTGTTATGTGCCGCCGCCACAACTTCATCGCCAATAACCAAGACCGCACCAATAGGAACTTCACCTATTTCGTACGCCTTACGCGCTTCTGCCAGGGCCAAGCTCATATAATACTCATCCATACTCAGTCACCACGCCATTGCCTAGTACGCTACAACCATCAGCACAAGCGTCACTATGACAGTATAGCTCATAATCGATTGTTATGCAACTGAATTTTTCATATTTTTTATGGTAAATGTATACCAGGTACGGATGCCAAAGTTCCATTAAATCCGGAAGGCTTTGGAGTTACCCTATCTGGATTGAGTTCCCTTTGAACCTCGGTTTTCGGCCGACCATATAATTCATTAGCTACTTCGGCGACAGCTTTAGGCGAAGCGCTTACCGCCGCCATCGTCATCATCAATACACCTGCCAACACCACCACTACCAAAGGTACCCGTCTTATGGCTATTGCTTTCATAACTATCGCCCCTTTCGCTTTTGTTAACCATAACGAACATTAGCAACGCACACACCTTGTTGTCCAAGGGTAATGTATCCCTTGCGCGGCTAGCTTTGCTTGCAATAAGCCTCTACGGATCTGATTTCAGGGGGAATCCTTTTCCACCATTCCGGAAAAAACGGTTCGATTTGCGCAAATAATCCCCCTTTGTTATTATATCGGGCATTCAGCATACCGAAGGCTTCCAATCCGTTATTAGACTCAACCGCGTCAATTAATCCCTGCCGGGAAAGGATTAAACTAAACAAGTATTCCTCCTCCAGCCACCTGTCGAACAACCCCTGTAAATACACCGTGCTCAATGTCGGAACATGCGCATACACCATATTAGCAATGGTTATAGCCGTTGCCGCCAATACCTCATTATACTGCTTATGGATTTCGGCTGTAGTTTTTTCCGTATAAACCAGATTCCCACCCTGGGAAATGGTACCCACATGCGTGGGAATGATGTTTTTATCCGGCAGATGCAGGGTAAGCACAAGCTCTTCTTCATAATACAGAATGGAACACTGCAACGTAAAGGGCAGCTTACTACCCGCTAAAACCCGCTCAATACAATGAACCACCGCCCCAGGCTGGCCGGTCACCAGATTTCTTATCTTGATTAAGCGAGCCTCTTCCATTTGCTCAAAATGCTTTTTGTCGCTTTCTATTTTTTTAATGGCGGCATTAGTGCGGGCATCAATTTCCACCCTTGCTGCCGCAAGAGCACTGTCAATCTTTTGCTGCCTGGTATTTAAATCTTTGTACAAAAAGATAACGCATAGTACTAATCCGACAATCCCAAAAGTAGTTACAAAATCTTCTTTGAAAGTCAGGCTGATAAAAGCACAAAAAAAAGCCAGCAAGAGTTGAACAGCTATCGGCGTATAAAACTTATTCGTTACCTTGAGCCGGGCTTCCGCCAACAGATAGTCAAAGTTAGGAATTGGCGTGGGTATAAACTTTTTTTCCAACAACGCCATGCTATAGTCTACCGGTTCATAGTGAAAAACACTTAATTGATGCAGGGCATCCTCGAATTTCTGCTCTTTCTGTACTTCGCGGCAATAGCGCCTAAATTGTTCGCTGTCTCTTTCTTCCCGGGAACCTGCCTGATTCCGCGAACTGCCGCTCCTAGGAGAACTTGTCAGCATAATTTTCCTCCGATTCAACAGGCGAATAGCTTTTGTTTGACCTAGCGACACTTTCTTAGTGTACCCCTAATTTCTGATGAAACAACAAGCTAAATTCATCCACTTTATTTAAGAACTATGCTTAAATAAAAAATCAAGCTGCCAGCAAACACCGGCAGCCTTGGAACACTATATTTAGCACTTATTTAGTACTAGATGACCGTTTTTAATCACCGTGCGCACTTGATTCGGTCCCCAGTGATAAAACAAAAAGGGTAAATCCTTTGCATTCCATATAATAAGATCGCCCTGTTTCCCCGGTTCAATGCTGCCGCAAAAGTGTGCCCTGTTTATCGCCGCCGCTCCGTTAAGCGTTACGGCAGTTATTACTTCTTCCGGCGTCATCCGATACTTCAGACAGGCGATGTTCATCGGTATCTGCAGGGACTCATTCGGGCAAGATCCCGGATTAAAGTCACTGGCAATAGCAACTGGAATGCCTTTGTCCATCATATCTCTGGCTCTGGCGAACGATTCACCAAGATAGAAAGAAGTCCCCGGTAATAATACCGCAATAACTCCGGCCTCAGCCAGCGCTGTCAGACCCGCGTCATCCGCATGAATCAAATGCTCCGCTGATATTGCTTTAACCCGCCCGGCCAGTTCGGCTCCTCCCAACGAAGTAATCTCATCCGCATGAACCTTAGGCATCAAGCCGTACCGCAAACCGCATTCCAAGATTTTCGCCGCTTGCTCCACACTAAATACACCTTGTTCACAAAAAACATCACAAAACTCAGCTAACTTCTCCCTTGCCACTGCCGGAATCATTTCTTGACAGACTAGGCGGACATAGTCATCACTCCGCTCCTTAAATTCCGGCGGAACCGCATGCGCCCCCATGAAAGTAGGCACCAAATCCACTGGCTGAAGCGTGGCTAGCTCACGAATTGCCCTCAGCGACTTTATTTCATCAGCCACCGTCAAGCCATATCCACTTTTGACTTCGCAAGTGGTTGTTCCATATTCCAGCATAGTGCTGAGAGCGGTTTTCCCTTGCGTGACCAAGTCGGCAACACTCGCCTTACGGGTATTATTAACACTTGAAATAATGCCTCCACCGGCCGCTAGTATATCAAGATAACTCATCCCCTGCAATTTCAAGGCAAATTCGTGCTGCCGCCAGCCTGCAAAAATTAAATGTGTATGAGCATCTACCAAGCCAGGAGTAACCAATAACCCCTGGGCATCCACGACGTTCTCCCCCGTTGCGGCGAACAAGTCTTTAGTGGAAGCATTAGCTCCAACCTCAACAATGATGCCATTTTCAATCACCACATAGGTGTCCATAGTCATTTGGAGCGCCCCTTGCGCTTCGCCCCGAAGAGCCGCAGTACCTTTGGCAGTAGCCAGCAGCCCGATATTCTTTATTATCGTTCGCATCCTGTCCCCACCCTATTTATATTTCGCTGTATGCCATTTCTCCGATAGCCGCCTCAACTTTATTCACTAATACGCCCTTTACCAGCAGTTGATAAATAGCCTGAATATCCGGTGATGGAATTCGGTCTTCATCCAAATAGGGTACAACTTCCCGGATAGCCGCACACGCCGCGCCTGTCCCCCGCCCCGGAGTTAAAGGAGCAAGAAAATCAACTCCCTGTACCGCCGACAAGCACTCAATGGCCAAAATATGTCGGACATTCTCCAAAATTTCTCTAGCCTGCCGGGCGGCAATGGTCCCCATACTCACGTGATCTTCCTGATTTGCCGACGTAGGTATGGAGTCCGCGCTTGCCGGATGAACCAGCACCTTGTTTTCAGACACCAAGGAAGCCGCCGTATACTGCGTAATCATTAACCCGGAGTCTATTCCCGGATACGCCGTCAAAAAAGGCGGTAATTCGCTTAGGTGAGTGTCCAACAGACGATTGGTGCGCCGTTCCGAAATATTACCGATCTCCGCCAGCGCCAACTTAAGATAATCCATAACCAAAGCTACCGGCTGCCCATGGAAATTCCCCCCGGACAGCACCGCCCAATCTTCAGGGAAAATCAACGGATTGTCGGTGACGGCGTTGATTTCGATGGCCAGTGTTTCTTCCGCCCGCCGCAAAGCATCTTTCGACGCCCCATGCACCTGCGGTACGCAGCGAAGCGAATAGGCATCTTGTACTTTAGAACAATTAACATGTGAAGATATAATCGTACTATCTTCCGTCAGTCTCAATATATTATCCGCCGTAGCAACTTGCCCTTTGTGTGCACGTACTTGACTAATCCTCGGATCACATGCCGTCCGAGTCCCCTTCAAAGCTTCCAGCGACAAAGCCGCGGCAATATCCGACGTCTTCATCAAAGCAACCGCGTCATACCAGACCAGACACCCAACTGCCGTCATCATCTGCGTGCCGTTAATCAGCGCCAGGCCTTCCTTGCCCCCCAATACAATAGGTTCCAGCCCGGCCACCGCTAAAGCCTCTTGCCCGCTCACCAGTTTTCCTTCGACAAAGGCTTGTCCTTCGCCCATCATCACCAGCACCATATGAGACAAAGGAGCCAAATCTCCGCTAGCTCCTACCGAGCCCTTGCAGGGTACTGCAGGATAAACCCTTTTATTCAGCATGGCAAGCAGCATCGTAACGGTAGCGGGTTTAATACCGGAAAAACCCTTCGTCAGCGAATTGGCCCGAAGCAGCATCGCAGCTCGAACCACATCCTCCGGGAAATGCTCACCCACGCCGGTAGCATGGCTGAGAATAAGATTGCGCTGCAATTTTTCCCGTTGATCCTTGGATATAAACACCTGGCTAAAGTTGCCGAATCCGGTAGATATGCCGTAAACCGGGGTTTCTTCTTCCAGCACCTTTTCAACTATATCGCGGCTGATCGCAAGCTGCCTGCGTCCATCCTCACTCAGTCCCACTTCTTCGTAATCCCTGGCCACTTGTTTAACTTGATTAAGCGTAAGTGAATATCCGTCTACTAATAGCATTATAAAACTACCTCATTTCTTCCGATTAGCCTGATTAAAATAACAGCCAACCACGTCTTTTACTATATTTTGTTTCGGAATATACGGCAGCGTTATATGACCCGCTCCGGTATAATTTTGATTAAACTCCATACAGGTCGTAATGGAATTTTCATTGCGCGCCCACGCTCGTCTGGCTAATCCGCCCATTACATCCCAAAGCATGGCTGAGCGAATAATCTCGTCCACCCTGGCACTTCCGTCCAGCACCAGCCCAAAACCGCCGTTAATGGATTTTCCGATCCCGACGCCTCCCCCATTATGCAGCGCAATCAAACTCATTCCTCTTGCCGCATTTCCGGCAAAACAGTGGGTGGCCATCTCAGCCATGACATTACTGCCGTCCTTAATATTCGCCGTTTCCCGGAACGGGGAATCCGTGCCACTGACATCATGGTGATCGCGTCCCAGCATAACAGGACCAATCTCCCCGTTTCGCACCATTTCATTAAACTTTAGCGCAATCTTTTTCCGGCCTTCCGCATCCTGATACAGAATGCGAGCCTTTGTCCCTACCACCAATTTATTTTTATCGGCATCCCGAATCCATACATAATTATCTCTATCCTGACCACGCCGCGCAGGATCGATCGCAGCCATAGCAGCCTGATCGGTTTTTCGCAAATCTTCCTCTTTTCCGCTCAGGCATACCCACCGGAACGGACCGTAGCCATAGTCAAAAAGTTCGGGTCCCATAATATCTTCTACATAAGACGGAAATATAAATCCCTCCTTCTCATCTACCCCGTTTCGGGAAATCTCTATCACTCCGGCATCAAAAACCGCTTTCATAAATGCATTGCCGTAGTCAAAGAAGTACGTTCCCCTCTCTACCAAAGTACGTATCAATGTAAAGTGGCGTCTAAGCGACTTATCCACCCACTTTGCGAATTTATCACGATCATTCGCCAAAAGCTGCGTCCGTTCCGCGAAAGTTATCCCTTGCGGGCAGTAACCACCGTCATACGCAACATGGCAGGACGTCTGATCGGAAAGTAAATCGATAAGAATGTTATGTTCTACCGCGTATTCCAACAGATCGACAATATTGCCGTGATAGGCTATGGATAGCGGCTGTTCCTTTTTCCTATATTCCGCCGCCAGCCGGAAAACTTCCCCCAGATCACTCGAAACCACACCTACCCAGCCCTGATCATGGCGAGTTTTAATCCGGGAATAATCCACTTCGGCAATAATCCCAACAGCGTGGGCAATTTCCACTGCCTTAGGCTGAGCACCGCTCATACCTCCTAAGCCGGAACTAACAAACAGTTTGCCCCGTAAATCACCATCCTCTGGAATTCCCAGCTTGATCCGTCCAGCCGTCAGCAAAGTGTTAAACGTCCCATGCACAATGCCCTGAGGGCCAATATACATCCAGCCCCCCGCTGTCATCTGACCATAATTGGCCACCCCCATTTGCTCGGCAATTTCCCAGTCCTTCTGATTGTCAAACATTCCGACCATCAAAGCATTGGTAATAATGACTCTAGGGGCATCCGGTTTCGAAGGGAACAGGCCTAGCGGATGGCCTGACTGAATGACCAGCGTCTGTTCAGCGGTCATCACTTCCAAGTATTTTTTGATGAGTTGATACTGCAGCCAGTTTTGGCACACCTGCCCGGTTTCTCCGTAGGTAACTAACTCATATGGATAAAGCGCTATTTCAAAACTTAGATTATTATCAATCATGACCTGAAACGCTTTACCTTCTATACAATTCCCTTTGTACTCATCAATAGGACGACCGAAGATTCGCTCCGCCGGCCGGTAGCGATAGGCATAAATTCGTCCATATTGGACAAGTTCAGCTAAAAATTCCTTCGCCAAGACTTCATGCAATTCTTCCGGCACATAGCGCAGCGCATTTTTCAGAGCCGTTTCCGTTTGTGCCTGATTGAGTCTAAATCCCCGGCTGGGTGCCCGGCGAACGCCCTCAGCAAATTCGGGCATAGTTGGCAGCACAGCATCGAGTTTTATTGCCATAGCCCCGGCAATGGTTTCATTATTCACCATATTCTTATCCTCCCATATCTTATAAACAAAAATAGAGACAAAACCCCGATGGGTTTTGCCTCCTAATCTCTCATAACTCTAGGCAATCTTATATGATTTTATTTTTCACACAGGGTTTATACCTAATCCAAGCACCTCGTGCTCATACCCCTTAATAGGCGCACCCATACTGCCGTAAAGCGCCACCGCAACCCAGTCGCCGTCGTCGGCATCTCCGGGAATCCTTGGCCCACGGACAATACTAAATAACAAGCCGGCACTACGCATAATGTTGCCTAGACCCGTTTGTCCCCGGCATATCCCGTGATAGGCCTCCAAAATCGAGTGGTAAAGCGCATGTTCTTCCCGATATTGGCTGTTGATTAACCCTTCCCGCTTTGCGGCTGTTTCCACTGCGGCAAAGATTTTAGCCGAATCCATGGAGCCGACTTTACCTTTGTACAGGCGAAAACCGCTATCTTGTCCTATTGCCATCATCTTGTCTTCTGCCTGTCCTGAGTGCAGTACCAAAAATACCGCCATTTTCCCCAGGCTGACCGTCTGTTCCTGCTTCGTCATGGCTACCACCCTTTAGTCATCACCTTTACCTCTATCCGCTTTCTCTTAATACGGACTCTTGGTCCGTCTTCTCATAACTATAAGCGGTATAGAGTTTTTAGGACCTCAATAAATCCATCATATTTTACTCCGCACATAATGTCAAATGGTATCTTTTTGCCCCCTAGGGGCGCTTCATATATCCGGCCAAAAAGGTGAGTATGGCATACAGCGTCATACGGCTGGTTGCCTGCCGCTGATCGCGCACCGGATCGACACAGACGACATCCATACCCATGACTTTGGGATTTTTCCCTAATTCAAAAAGTCCGTCAAATAATTGCCATGAGGTCATTCCGGCCGGCACCATGGCAGGAACCCCCGGCGCATACGCCTGGTCCAGAACATCCATATCAACAGTTACATATATAGCATCCGTCTCCGTCCCCGCCACAGCCATAGCCTGAGACAGGATGCCGTCAATGCCTTCACGGGCCACTTGCCGCGCCGTAAACTGAGTAATTCCCTTGGCTACCGCATACTCGCGATACGGTTTAGAATTAGCAAAACTATGAATACCAATCTGGGCAATGCGATTTCCTTCCACCGTCCCCGCTTCGATTAAACTTCGAATCGGAGTACCGTTGGAAGGCCCTCCATCATCCAGATTTCGGACATCCATATGCGAATCAAACTGAACAATGCCTACTTTACCGGCAAATCGCTTTTTAAACGCCTTAACCGACGGATACGTAATCGAGTGGTCTCCTCCCACAATAACCGGAAACAGATTTGGAAGTACTTGGTAGACATTCGTCAGTCCCTGCTCAATGTTTCGGTGGCATTGCGCCAAATCCGTAACATGCATCTGGATATCCCCCATATCCCGTGCCAAAAGTTCTTGCAGGTCAACATCCGCATCTACATTATACGTAGTTACTGCTTTGAACAATTCCCTTACCGAATTGGGCAGAAGGGATGCCCCGGAAACACTGATCGAGGTCTTTGACAGCGGCACGCCAATAAATCCAATATCCACCGCTTCTTCTCCATCCCACGGTATAAGCCAGCGAGCAACTTTGGTTTCATAACGGTCCGTCCAATTGGAACGAAAAATAACTTCCGGCGGCTGTAACAACGCAATACTTTTCTTCATCTGCTTTGCTCCCCTTTGCTTAACAGCATTATAAAAACAAAAAAAGGCAAAACTCAACCGAGTCTTACCTTCTCATAACTCATAACTCTAGGCATATCTTTACAAATGCTTAACTTATTATAGTTTACTCTATTTAAGGCCGCGGCGTCAAGCTTCGAATCCTACACCCATCCTGTATAAGCATAAATTACAATACAGATAAACGGCACCACCGTTTTTATCAATGTCAAGGCCACAAAGTCCAAATACGCTTCTTTATGCGTTAATCCGCATACCATTAAAAAAGTAATAGCACCGCCGTTATGAGGCAGCGTATCCAACCCTCCGGCAGACATGCACGCAATGCGGTGCACAATTTCTACCGGTACATGAGCTGTCTGGGCCCATTCCAGATAATCCTGGGCCAGCATGCCCAAAGCAATAGTTATACCGCTCGCCCCGGAACCGGCCACACCTGCCATAACATTTACAGCGACCGCTTCCGAAAAAAGTGGACCCGGCCCGAGAGTAATACTCATCATAATGTCTTTTATCACCTTAAACCCGGCTAATTTCGCTACAACACTGCCATAGCCAAAACCGGCCGCCGTATTTAATATTGCCTGAATGGATCCGGTCGTCCC
Organism: Bacillota bacterium; assembly: GCA_017889725.1. Lineage (GTDB taxonomy): Bacteria > Bacillota > Negativicutes > Sporomusales > CTSoil-080 > CTSoil-081. The sequence continues at coordinate 14,309 of JAGGAE010000011.1, forward strand.
TTCATTGATCGGTTTTGTAAGACTGCCATTATACCGGATTCGTTCAAAACCTATCCCTATCGCTAAAACTATGCCAACAACCAGTGCCGCGTTGAGTGACCATAAAGTCTTCACTCTTTGCACATCCGTAGCCAAAAGAGAAATCTGCAAAGGTTTTAGGCTGTCTAAAAGCTCACTTTTCCAGAAGTAACCCCACTGCCAGTCAAAGGGATTACTCAAATAGAAATTCAGTACCACCACGGCAACAAGCGGTAATACCGCCAAATACAGCGGTGGTAAATATCTGGGGTCCTGCTCCCCCTTTACCTGATCAGCATGATCCCCATAGCCTTCCCCTGATTTTAATGCCTGCCGCCGCCGAAAAGCAAACCAGGCCATGCCCAACACAAAAATAATAGCACTGCCCAATAACCCGTTAACAGGGCCGGCCCAGGTTGTGGTGCCATAAAACACAGTCGGAACAATATTTTGAATTTGCGGCGAACCAGGCATAGAGCCGGTCGCAAACGAAAACGTACCCATAAAGATCGCCGCCGGCATAAGCCGCTTCGGAATATCCGCTTTTCGAAACAAGGCTTTCGCAAACGAATACACCGCAAAGACAATAACAAAACCGCTGACTCCGCCATAGGTTAATGCGGCTGCCGCTAATACCACAGCCATAATGGCGTTTTTCTTACCCATTTTGGCTACTATCGCATCAGCTATGACAGTGGCCAAACCGCCCTCTTCCATAACTTTGCCGAAAATAGCCCCCAATAAAATAACAGGGAAATACATTTTTATGTATTCCGCCATCTTGGTCATAAACAACTCACTGTAAAGCGGCATTAAACTCCATTCACTGGTTGCCGCCGCCAGCAATGCAAAAATCGGAGCCAGTACAATAATGGAATATCCTCGATAGGAAAGTACCATCAATAATAACAAACTTACAACAATTATTGCTACATCCAACTCTATTTCTCCTTGGTTATATCTAATTTAATGTGCCCCGCCAAAGAAACTTATTACAATCGACAATACAATTTCAATACCTATTAAAACAATAACTGCCCATTCCAGGCGAGTGCCGCGCCGCGAATGCGCTAATCCCGAAAAGGCGTTAGTAATGTCCATTAGCGTTTCGGACTTAAGACGGATCTTATTGTACCGGTCATCGAGCTCAAATAATGCGCTCATCCGGGTAAATAGCTGGCCTGCCTGTTCATTCACCCAGGTAATATACGGTTTATCCAGCATCTGAATGTACGAAATGGTATTAAACTTATACCGGAAAATATTAGCAATAATTTTGGCCAACTTATCATCTGAAACGTTTAATTTTCCCTGCTCCAATAAATCCACGATGTTTTCCGCATCATCAAGCAGCTTATCAATCCGTACTTCGTTTCTTTCCAGCGCCACGGATTTGGCAAGAACCGTCGCAATAATTTCACCATGATATGGTTCCACCAGCCGGGTACTTAAAATGTCATTGGTCAACACGTCTTCTTTGTCTTGACTAATTTTAATCGTGAATTCATCCGCAAAGTCAAAGCATTTATTTATGTCAATTTCCGGTTGAATCTGCTGAATATATTTAACTACCTGAACAATTCCTAACTCGCTGAAATTTACAAACACCAACGCCCCAAAGGAAAAAACGTAAACGCTTCGTCCTTCCGGTTCGTTTAACACCCGGGCCAGGCAGGTTTCATTAAGAATCAGCAAATCCTCCCACTGAAATTTTTGATTGATTCCGAAATGTTGAGCGGTCTTATTTAAATCAATTTCCCGGCCTAAGACCACCGCTTTAAATTCAAGCATCACCAGTCATCCTTTTCTCACAAGTATCCCTTTTGTTTCCTACTTCTCTCTCTTTTATATTACCATTAGTTTCCTCTGAATTATAGCCCCTGGACCAAACATTAGTCACTTTCGGTGACGTCTTGTAAAGAAACTGCTGCTGAAAATCAGCAGCAGTTTCTCAAGCCTGGCTATCCGTCAAAAATATCAGCCATACAACTTCACTGAACTTGCTGGCTACGCTTTTGTTTGTAGGCCAAATATCGTTCCCGGCCTTTCTCAAAATATTTTCGTTCTTCGTCATTCGTAATCTCTAGCGACGGTACATGAGCAGAAGTGCCCTCCGGGGTCAAAGCCACCATAGTAAATAAAGCAGTTAAGGCTGTTTTAACCGGCGCATCCTTGAGAACATCTTCCACAAGCACCGTGACCAGCACTTCTAGTGAACTTTTTCCCACAAAAGTAACTTTTCCTTTACATATAACTAAATCACCTATATGAATAGGATGATGAAACTCCATCTCATCAACCCTCGCCGTAACCACATTGACCTTAGCATGCCGCAAAGCCACAACCCCGGCAACATTATCCATAATCTTCATGATTTCCCCGCCATGTACATTACCAGAGAAATTAGCCTGACCTGGCTGCATAATCTCGCCCCTGGAGAACTCCGATTGATCGACTGTTTTCGCTTCGATAATAAACACCTCTTTAGCTAACCCCAAGTTTATATTAGTTTATTAAATTAGAATACCGTATTTCCCTTTCTAAATCAATAACTTTTTTTGTTTTTCTATATAATAGGACTCCCCTTTGAGAAGGGGAGTCCTATTTAACCCATACATTTCTTTATATCGACAATCACAGTAAATACCATTAAACCCAGAACCAGAGTCCAGCCTGCCACTGCAAGAGGAAACTGTAGCCTCGCTAAAGACGGGTGCAACTTCTCGGATAGATAAAGCAACATTTTCCCGCCATCCAATATCGGAATCGGCAATAAGTTAAGGATAAACAGATTTAAACTGATTATAGCTGAAAACTGTAGTGCATTAAGTGCATTCAGCCCTACATATTCGCCCCCTTGTTGCACCATACCAATGATTCCCGAAAGTTGCTCCGGATGGGTAAACACCAAAGGCAAAGACAACAACATTTTATAAGTAATCGTATACGTTTGAGTCACCGCTTTTACTAAAAGACTATCCACGGAAAATCCGAACCAATAGCCATTAAGTATCATAAAACAACATAGCGGCATTATCGCACTGGCAACCGGCCCTCCAGCTGTCATTATCATCCGTTTTACCGGTTCTATCGCAAAAAACTCTTCTTCATTTTCAATCTTAGGTAATACATAACCGCCAATTGGAAACAGCGAAATTCTAAATTCGGTTTCGCCAAAGTTTCGTTTCCAAAGCGCAGGCCCAAAACCAATGGCAAACACTTTTATCGGTATGCTTACCAGCCTAGCGGCAAGAAAATGACCAAACTCATGCACCAATATGACCAGTCCTATCAAAACGAGCGCTAGAAAGTAGTTCATACCATTCCCTCCGTTTTTAAATCTCTCCTACTAAATCCCGTTTTGTCGTACACCCCGTAGCTACAATTTAGCAACCATGATCCCTAATACATGATCTAATGGGATAGTACCGATCATTCTGCTGTCCATACTGTGATTTCGATTATCACCCATAACAAATACACTGCCTTCCGGCACAGTAATTTTTCTGTCGCCGACCTCGTTCATCGGCTCCAGTATATAGAATTCTTCCAATTTTGTACCGTTTCTATACAGACTGTTTCCTTTAAATTCTAATACATCTCCAGGCTTACCCACTACTCTTTTGACAAAAACATATTCCTGCGAACTAATCCACTTACTGACCGGTTCGGCTAAATCATCCTTCAGGCTGCGCTCCCGGTTTACCCGGCTATCAATAATGACGATATCATCATAATTGGGTAAACGCTTGACCGTATGCGACAACTTAGATACCAATAAATGATCATGGTCTGCGAGCGTAGGGTCCATAGAATGCCCCTCTACAACTACATGCTGCGCAATAAAAATATTGATAAAAAAGGCTAAGGCCAACGCGATTATTATGTTATATGTCCAATCCTGAATAGTCTTAACTAGGTTCATTAAAATCCCTCCCTGTAAATACACCGTAACAACTTCATTCTCCAGCTCACAAACCAGACAAAACCTTCCCACGCGATACCGCCAAACATTGTCTAACTTCTCATGAAACGCTTTTCCGAACTGGCGTGGATTCTTACAGCCTTCAATACGCTGCTCCAAGTAAGAAATAATCATTTCACGATCGATAGGGTCCAACTTTTTCATCTTGTCCACAGCCTGGTCAGATAGTCGTACTTTCCAATTCAAGTTTCTCCCGCGCCTCCTTAAGCGAGTAGTAACAGGCTGTTTTCCGTTTCGCTTCTTGGTATAAGCGAAAATCAATGTCATCTTCAATCATTCGCATGGCAGCCTCCCGGATAATGTCCGACTGCTTTTTGCCATGCAGCTTGGCGTAACAATCCAAGAGATTCTTTTCCTCTTTACTAAACCTTACTGAAACTACACTGAGCATTTCGGCCATACACACAGCACCTCTTATGTAATACATTGTATTACAATTAGTATATATTCCATTTATTTGGAAGTCAATTTGTATTTTGGTAAAAGAAAGGCTTCAAAAGCGAAAAACTTTTGAAGCCTTAAAACTACTTTATATACTTACTGCCTTCCCTGACACTGAGCGGATGCAAATTATTATTTTCAATAAAAGCTTTCACCCAAGACGGATTGGTTTTTGAATATTCGCGAAGAGCCCATCCGATGGCTTTATTGATAAAAAATTCTTTTGTGCCAAGATTACTGTTAATAACCTGACTAAGCACCTCAGTATTGGTTCTATCTTTATATTTTAACTGAAACAATATCGCCGTTCTTTTAAGCCATAGGTCGGAAACCTCTGCCCAGGGCAATATGGCACTGCCGATGAGTTCACCGTACTTGGCACATAGCTCGCCGGTTACCGTACCGGCCAGACTGTCGACGGTATCCCACCAAGGTTTTGTTGTAATCAGTTTTTCCAGTTTTTCGATATCTTCTTTTTTTAGTTCATTCTTAAGCGCTATCAAATAATCTACCGCAAAGTATTGAAATTCACGTTCCTCCTGCGCCCACAACCGGAAAACAAACTCCCAATCAATGTGCCGTCCCTGTTTCGCTTGTTTAAGCATCTTCTGATGCAAGACCGTCCTCCGAGGCTTGGCTATACCTAAAAACGGAAAATTATTTTTCATATAGGCTGCCATCGGGACAGCCTGCTCCAGGTTCCGGTTTTCGTAATACAGTTGGCATAACGCATCATACATACCAATCAGCTCCGCTTTCTCTTTTACCTCACACAAATTACCGGATAAAATTGGTCAGCGTCTTTTTTTCGCCGGGCAGTGGTGCAACCAGTGGTTTACCTGCCGCCATTACTTTTAGCAGCCAGGCCATGTTTTTCCCTAAGATGCGCAATACCTGCACACCTTCCCCGTCTTGCTGAACGTCTCCCGGAATCGTGCCATGGGCAACATTCCAGTAATTTGACCCGGACAAAATCATCTCGGAATAATTTATATAATGATTTAACGCATCAAAAGTAACAACACCCCCGGAACGGCGCACGGCGACGACAGCGGCACCCACTTTGTGACGCAGCATACTATTGTTTACCGAAGCCACATAAAAGGCCCGATCCAAAAACGATTTCATCGCGCCAGCTATACCTGAAAAATGAACAGGAGAGCCGATCAGTATACCGTCCGCGTCTTTCATGTTCTGTATCCACTCATTCACTTCATCAGTAGCAATCACACAGCGCTCGTCCTTATTTTTCACACACCCGTTACAGGCAAGACAGGCGCGAACCGCCTTGTTTCCTACATGATATATTTCAAACTCAATATTTTCTTTTTCCAGTTCCTCACCTACCAGTCTCAGACTTTGATAGGTATTTCCTTCCGCATGAGGGCTTCCGTTAAAAGCAACTACCTTCATATTTCTTCCTCCTCAATCACTACGACAGCAAGCCGCTATTCCTTTTGCCCCTACTATACCCCACATGCGGCAACATGACAAGTACTGGCTTTTCCATAATACGTATAAAATTTTCCCTTTTGCCTCCCCAAACAACAACTATCTATGGTAGGATAGTATTAAACTGTTATTTGTTGATAACAATTCACCATCGTTTCCAGGAAAGGAAAAACAAGACATGACGCTAGCCTCTCAATTATTAACCTGGTACTATGAAAATGCCCGTGACTTACCTTGGCGTCAAAATAACGACGCCTATAAAGTTTGGGTTTCCGAAATTATGCTTCAGCAAACACGAGTCGAAGCGGTAAAGAATTATTACACACGATGGATGGAGCGTTTTCCCACGCTGGACACGCTGGCCCGGTCCTCCGAACAGGAAGTCCTCACCTATTGGCAGGGCTTAGGTTACTATTCCCGGGCCCGCAATCTTCTGCTAGGGGTTAGAGAAGTCTGTGCCCGATACGACGGCAAGGTACCGGATAATGCCGCGGAAATACTGCGTCTCCCAGGAGTGGGAGAGTATACCGCCGGGGCTATCGCCAGCATTGCCTACAACCGCCCGGTTCCGGCGGTTGACGGCAATGTCTTAAGAATCTTCAGCAGATTATTCTGCATAGAAGATGATATCACCAAACAAGGGACGAAGCGGAAAATTCACGGACTGATTCAAAACTGTATGCCCAAAGAGCAGCCAGGCAACTTCAACCAAGCATTGATGGATTTGGGCTCTGCCATTTGCATTCCCGGTCATCCCCGCTGCTCCCTATGCCCTCTAACCAAGTATTGCGAAGCGTACGCCCGCGAGGTTCAGGACGTACTGCCGGTGCGTCCGCCAAGAAAACAGCCACTGCATGTCACCTTAGCGTCAGGAATAGTAAAAAACGGTGAAAGCCTGCTGGTCCGGCAGCGACCGTCAACCGGCCTTTTGGCAAAGATGTGGGAATTTCCCTCCATAGAATTGGAGAAAAACAGCGCACCTTCGGCGATGCTCCCGGCACTAATAAAAGCAGACTTGGCCCAAGAGATTGTCCTTGGTCAAAAACTATTTCATTGTATCCATACCTTCAGCCACCGCAAATGGGACATTACCTTCTTTGATTGCCGGTGGTTAGACGGCGGCGCTTTGCCGCCCTTCGCCCGTTGGCTGCCAATATCTGAAATAACCAGTCTGCCCTGGGCCGGCCCCCACCTTAAAGCAGCTGCGGCATTATTCAAATAAGTGTATTATTTATCTTTTCTACGCCGAGACGCCTTTTCCGGCGTTAGTTCTTGCGAAATCTCAAATTGCGCCTCCAGAGATGCCGTTTTTCCCCAAAAAGCATTCTCTTTAGCAAGCTTCTTAGTTCTGCTTCTTATCGCCAGATACAAGACCAGAAAGAACGTCAAAAAACTTAGTCCGGCAAACAGTCCCAGGCCCTGCCCCGGAATAAGCGGCATACTGGCAATAATAAGTACCGTACTGGCTATAGCCAACCAGGAAGTGTATGGAAAGCCGGGAAGTTGACACTTGCCCTGGGAAGAGCATCCTTGCTTACTTCTAAGTTTATAATGGGTTAAAAGAATAACCAGATAAGAAAACAATAAAGCAAAACCACCCGCACTCACTAAAAATAGATAGACCTCTTCCGGCAGGAACAAACTAAGACCTAATCCGCCAAGCATAGCAACACCGGAAAAAGCAATTCCCCGTCGCGGAATGTCGGCCTCATCATTCAACCAAGACGGTGCATGTCCGTCAGCGGCCAATGACCGTACCATGCGTCCAAGCCCAAACATAGCGGCCAGCATCGTTGAAAGAATAGCGGTAACCAGAACCACATCCATAACGCTTCCCGCCAAAGAAAAATTTTGCTGAGTCAACGCTGCCACAAAGGGACTTTGCGCCGTAGACACGGCGTCAGCCGCCGGCACCAGCAGCAATAAGCAGGCCACCGAACCAACATATAGGGCCACCAGACCAAATGTGGTATACGTAATAGCCCTGGGTATGGTCCTTTGCGGGTTATCCGACTCCGACGCCGCCAAGCCTATCACCTCAAAACCGGCATAAGCAAACATGACCATAAGCATGCTGCCAGCCAGCCCACCCAACCCGTGAGGAAAAACCGGCTGTGCTCCCAAGCCTTCCACAGACTGCCATACTCCCGGCATGATTCCGCTTAAAATA
>JAGGAE010000069.1 GCA_017889725.1 Bacillota bacterium
CTGGGGTCAACCACAACCGGCAAATGCGTTAAATACTTCAATGCGGCTACAGCACTTAAATCCAGCGTATTTCTGGTATACGTTTCAAATGTGCGAATACCACGTTCACAGAGAATAACATCGTAATTACCCTCATTCATAATATATTCGGCGGCATTCAACCATTCCTCTAGCGTAGCGGAAAGTCCCCTTTTCAAAAGCACCGGTTTCTTCAGGCGCCCTACAGCTTTAAGCAACTGGAAATTTTGCATATTACGCGCTCCTATTTGAAGCACATCTATATACTCGTGAACCAGCGGCAAAGACTCAACGTCGATTACTTCGCTGACTGTTTTTAATCCGGTTAAGCCGCCAACTTCCGCCAACAACTTTAGACCTTCCTCCTGCATACCCTGAAAGGCATACGGAGATGTACGCGGCTTATAAGCTCCTCCCCGTAAAAACTGAGCCCCGCTGGACTTTACGGCGAGCGCGGCTTCCAATAATTGCTCCCGGCTTTCTACCGCACAGGGGCCGGCCATGACCACAACATTATCACCGCCGATTGAGATATCGCCTATTTGAATCAAGGTATCGCCGGCTTTAAATTTCCGGCTGGCTAATTTATAGCTTTCCGTAACCGCCAGAACCTTATCCACACCGGGTAAAGCTTCCGCATTTATTTCGGCCATACTTTTCTTATCACCAATAACGCCAATGATCGTGCACTCTTTCCCTTCGGACACATGCGCCCTTAATCCACGCTGGGTAATTTTAGCGACTACATTCTCAACTTCCTTTTGTCCGGCCTGAAAACCCATAACAATAATCATTTTTATACCCTCCTAAAATAAATGATAAACCTTACACCTACAACCTAAGAGTCAGTGGAAAATACAAAAATCCCGTCCCTGATAAAATCAGGGACGGGATACTTATACCCGCGGTACCACCCTGCTTGCTTATGGCAAGCCAGCTCAAATCAGGTACGAGACACATGTCCGATACCTTAGCCTTTGTTAACGGAGGCATTCCGGCACAGTCTACTTGCCAAGGCGTTCAACCTGCTGCTCACGGGTGTATTTCATCCAGCACATTTACCTGGTCTCACCGAACCCAGGCTCTCTGAAAAATGCCACTGTATTACTTCTCCACATTCATTGCATTTTTATCTTATTGGATTATAATATATCAAACCCCGTTAAAAATGTCAATACATACTCTTTGGGAAATTTATCCTGAAGTTATTTAAGAACGGCTCCCGTATTAGCCGAAGTCACAAGTTTGGCGTACCGGGCCAGATAGCCTTTAGTTATACGAAGTGGCGGCTTGACCCAAGCTGCTTTACGGCTTGCCAGCGTTTGTTCGCTAACCTTAACATTAAGCTCACGCTGAAGGATATCAATGGAAATAATATCACCTTCCTCAACAAGTGCAAGCGTACCGCCTTCTGCTGCTTCCGGCGAAATATGACCAATACAGGCATACCGAATAACTATTACATCGCCATCTTTTATTTTTTTCGCCAAAATTGCTTCAATGGCAGCGTCCTCTGAATCAAATACTCTAGCGGTTCCCTCAAAAGCAAGCATTTCTTCTGCAACCGCGCTTTCCTTAACCACTGCGCCGTCTGGGGCCAAATTGCCCTTCAATATTGCAATACCCCCAGTCTTGCGATATGGGTCTTCCGTCGTCCGAATAACGTCTTTCCGTAGTATACCAGCATTTTCTATCCGTTCTGCCACCTTGCCGGTAACAGTAAGCGCCTCGGTATGAACTAACCCAGCCTTCGCCAATTCCTTCATTACCGCAGGAATACCACCAGCTTCATCTAAATCCTGTAAATGATGAACTCCGCCCGGACTTAGTTTGGTAATATACGGAGTACGTGCGCTGATTTTATCAAACAGTTCCAACGGCAATTCTAAACCAACTTCATGAGCAATAGCCGGTAAATGCAATACCGTATTGCTTGAACCACCGATTCCCATATCCACAGTAATGGCATTTTCGAAAGCCTGCATCGTCAAAATGTCGCGGGGACAAATATTCTTTGCCACTAAGTCGACTACCACCGCTCCGGCATTCTTGGCCAAGGCCCGCCGCGCACCACTGTAAGCGGCTGGAATAGTGCCGTTGCCCGGTAGCCCCAAACCTAAGGCTTCGGTAAGACAGTTCATAGTATTGGCCGTAAATAGCCCGGAGCAAGAACCACAGCCCGGACAAGCTGCATGTTCCATCTTATCCATCTCTGCCGCACTGATTTTACCGGCTTCAAAAAGACCAGCCGCTTCAAACATACTGCTTAAGCTGACATCTTTTCCATCATACCGGCCTGCCAGCATCGGCCCGCCGCTAACTACTACTGACGGTATATTAAGGCGGGCCGCCGCCATCAGCATGCCGGGTATTATTTTGTCGCAATTGGGGATAAGTACCAAACCATCAAAAGCATGAGCCATCGCCATCGACTCAGTAGAGTCTGCAATTAATTCGCGGCTAGCTAACGAATACTTCATTCCTTCGTGTCCCATGGCTATGCCATCACAGATACCAATAGCCGGGAACTCGACTGGAGTCCCGCCAGCGGCTGCTACCCCAAGCTTTACTGCTTCAGTGATTTCCCGCAAATGGAAGTGGCCGGGAACTATTTCATTGAAGGAGTTGACAATGCCTATTAACGGCTTTTCCAAATCTTCCGGACGGTAACCCATAGCGTAAAACAACGAGCGGTGAGCCGCCCGGGTTGTTCCCTGTTTGACAATATTGCTCTTCATTGACATCTCCCTTTCCAGGCCTAAGATAAAAATATATTTCTCAAGGTATTCGCCGTCTTTTTAGTTAATCCTCTACCAATAAATAAAAAATTCATCTTAATTTTATATTCAAGCAAATAGTTTATTGAACTGTCGATTTATTTATACCCGACCGCCTGCAGGCGATCTGATTAAATTGTACTCGGGTTCAAAAATAAAAAAGCTGCAGACAAATGTCTACAGCAAGAACCACGACTCTAGCATGGCTCTGCATTTTCATTTGGAGGCGGCACCCAGATTTGAACTGGGGAATAGAGGTTTTGCAGACCTCTGCCTTACCACTTGGCTATGCCGCCAAATTAAATGGAGCGGAAGACGAGATTCGAACTCGCGACCCTCGCCTTGGCAAGGCGATGCTCTACCACTGAGCTACTTCCGCATATGGTGCCGCAGGGCGGAATCGAACCGTCGACACGAGGATTTTCAGTCCTCTGCTCTACCGACTGAGCTACCGCGGCACAATATATGAAATGGCGACCCCGAACGGATTTGAACCGTCGATCTCCGCCGTGACAGGGCGGCATGTTAGACCGCTACACCACGGGGCCACTTGAAACTGCATAATCTAGTATACATAATTTGAATCTTGTTGTCAACACTTTTTACTGTCAATCAATTATTCTTCTCTGCAGCCATTATACATCCAGCAATGGCTACAGAGGATATTATACCATGTAAAACTACACTGTCAATATTGAATATTCTATTTTTTCAACACCTTCTGAATCACATCAATAACTTTTTCCGGTTGAAACGGTTTAACAATAAAATCAAGCGCACCGGCTTTAATCGCTTCTGTAATAACCCCTTGCTGACCGATGGCACTGACCATGACAATGCGGGCCTTAGGGTCACCACCAATAATTTGCCGAACCGCCGATACACCATCAAGTTCAGGCATTGTAATATCCATGGTCACAATATCCGGTTTATGTTCCAGGTATTTACTAACTGCTTCCTTTCCATTACTTGCTTCCGCCAGCAGTTTATGACCGTTTTCTTCAATCATTTTTATTAACATTCTCCGCATAAATAGCGAATCATCACAAATTAAAAATGTCGCCATTACCCATTCTCCTTATCTTACAGCTAATCTTTTATCAACTATGCCCATGCCTTTTTTTTATAACGCTGCAATTTTGCCCCGGAGTGCTTCCAGAGAGGGCAAAAGATTTTCTTCCAGTTTCAAGGCCAAATCATCCAGTTCTTTCGCATCAAAAAGAGCTGTCATCTGTGGCGTTCTATCAAGTCTAAGCTCACCAAAAAATTCATCCCGATATACATTATAATACACAATCAAATTACTGGCCGCTTCAAAGTCGCTGTAATCAATGATAACATATGAGCCATTAATAACTTTAATAGCCCTATCCGGCTGGATAAACAACTCGAAACCACAAACGCTCGCAGGCAAATTTTTAATATACGGCCACTCAAGGATTTTCTTCATTCGAAAAACGCTCTCGTAACCCTGCCCTTCTCCGGCCAAATCTGCCAGCACCTGCTCTAGTTTAAGACGCAGCACTCGCTCTTCCGAAAGAAGGTCTGTTGTAATAAAGCGAATGTCATAGTACTCGGTTAGACCGATCTCTATTCTCGCTAAGAAATCTTTCGTTACATTATCATAAACTACCGAAAAACTTCGTCTTTTGGCATCCGCCTTGTAACAAAAAATGTTGTACTGTTCACCGTTTTCCTGTTGCTGACACTCCAGCGTAAAACCTAAATACTCCTTAGGCAATTCTTTAATATAGGACCATCCTGCAATTTGTTCAAAAATTTCCACCTTTATCATCCATTTCCTATCTATTATCTATCTAAAACCTAAAACAAACAAGTCTCAAAATTCTTCCCATTTTATAATTATATTTGTATGGAGTCGGCATAAAAAACCGCTTAGTACTTGACGCCTACAACACTTACATATTATGCGCACCCCATTCACTCATGGTGTTTAATATAGGAATTAAAGTCTTGCCTTTTTCCGAGAGAGAGTATTCTACTTTTGGTGGAATTTGATGATACTCTTTGCGGTAAATGAGCTTATCCTCCACCAGCTCTTTTAGCTGCTGACTTAACATTTTATGCGTAATCGATCCGACACGCCTCTTTAAGTCTCCATAACGCAGCACTCCATCATTGTGCAAGTGCCAAAGAATAATAGCCTTCCATTTCCCCCCCATGATGGATAGCACATAGGTTAATGGACAACTTGCCTTAGCTTCTGGACAGGCTTCCATAGTATACCTACTTTCTTTATGTATAGTATCTCACAAAAAAGTGCATACTTTTTTTCTCTATAATATATTATATAATTTTAGTAAAATAAGGCAATAGGAGGCTAAAAAATGTCCAACGATACTTTAAAGACTATTAAAAGCCGTCGCGCCATCAGAAGTTTCGGCGACGAACAAATTAAAGACTCTGATTTAGAAACTCTCCTTGAAGCAGCTCGTTACGCACCATCTGCCATGAATCGCCAATCTTGGCATTTTACCGTTATCCAAAATAAAGAACTCCTGAAAGAAATGAATTCTGTCGGAAAAAAAGATGCAATACATACCGCGCCTGATTTTATGAAAGAAAAAATGAAATCCGATACATTTAGTTTCTGGCATGGCGCCCCTACCGTAATCATCGTGTCCGGCGCTGACGACAACCGCTTTACCTGTGCCGACTGCGCGTTAGCTTGCCAAAACATTCTGCTCGCCGCAGAATCTCTGGGCATTAACACCTGTTGGATTAATTCCGGCCTGATGCTCTTTGAAGGCCCAAGCGGTCAAAGTTTTAAAGAACGTTTATCGATTCCCGCCGGATATACTCCGCTGTATTCTGTTGCCATCGGGTACATCAAAGGAGACAAACCCTCCGCCCCGGAACGCAAAACAGATGTTGTGACATATTTCAAATAAACCCAACTGTTTAAAGCCTTGGCTCTACGCCAAGGTTTTTTGTTTTTCCACGCCAAACACCTGAAGGACACGACCTTCATAGAATATAGAAAAGAAAATTACAATCAAACGGGAGATGATGCCATGCCCAAGCCACCAACCACGTTTCCCGCAGGATGCGGTTTTACACCCAAAGACGCTTGTCCACAATTTTGCGAATTAGCAATTGCTAAAATCAGAGGAGGTCCCCTAGCTCCTAACTTAACAGGGCAAGTCATCTTTGCCGCAGTTCCCCACGGGACGGAAATCACCGTAGAAATATCAGGACTTCCGGCTTACCGTCCAGCGCAGGCCAGCCAACCACAAATCGGTCCCCACGGCTTCCATATTCATGAATACGGAAATTGTGAGGTTGGCGACCTAGAAAATCCCTTTAGCGCAGCCGGAGGACATTGGAACCCGACGAATCAGCCTCATGGTAATCACGCCGGAGATTTTCCCGCCTTATTTTCGAATCATGGTTACAGCTGTATGATTTTTTTCACAGATAAATTTCAAGTGGGAGATATCCTAGGAAAATCCATCGTTATTCATCAAAGTCCTGACGATTATCATACTCAGCCGGCAGGAGCTTCCGGCAAACGCTTAGCCTGTGGTGTTATTAGACCGGTATAATAAAATAACAAAGAGTTGCAGGAAATGTGTTCCCTGCAACTCTTTGTTAACTCACGGTAATAGTTTGCCGTCCTAATACCTTCCCTTTTCCATCCTCGAAAGTAATGTTAACCTGACGCCTAAAATCCAGTATCCCTCTTGGAATACGAACCAAATCGTAAGGCTTGGTATCTTTTAAAGCCTCTTCCATAACAGGACTTTTCATTCGGACAGTAACAGTAACATTGTTTTCAATCTCCCCTACGCTGGCTATAGCAACCGCGTACCCGGGAAGAGCTTTAGAGCCGAGATAAGCGTAGAAAACTATATTCCGCGAAAAATCAGTGTCTTGAAGCATTTTTAGCGCTTCAGGAGGCAGCTTTACCATATTTTCCATGTTTTTGGGAGAAGCCATCAGCATCCCTAGTAACATATCCTGAGGAAGCGAGGCCTCATTCCACTGCCAAGCATCGTAGATATCGGTATGAAACAAGAGCCGACGTGCAACTTCTAATGACGGGTAGGCTATTTGCCCCGATTCAGTCTGCCCAATCTGTTTATCATTTTCTTGCAAACCAAATGCGTGCACCCGCTCCGGCAATAAGACGGGATGCAAAACGGAGGACAACGCAGCCAATCCAGTTAGAGCCGCCACCAATCTTGTACGCTTCGACTGTTCCTTAAGGCGCGATTTTTTCACATTAATCACTCCTTGCGAAGTCGTCATTATATTTTTTGCA
>JAGGAE010000070.1 GCA_017889725.1 Bacillota bacterium
ACAGGAGTTTTCCATTTTAAAGATAAATATATAACAGTGATTAGAGCAGAATATGTAGGTTGAGATGTAGTAAAAGAGGTGTGGAAAGGGCATGCGGGAAGGTTTGAAGAAGAAGCTGCGTCAAGGAAAACGAATGTATGTATTTTGTGGTTTATTGGTGCTGGTTATAGTAGGTTTTATTTTGTATACAAACAAATGTGTTTTGGATGAAGGGTCAGTGTATGTTTTAAGTTCCGATGATGCGCCGAAGAGTGAAGCGATATTGATTCTTGGAGCATATGTTTCCCCGGATGGGAAGGTATCCGGAATGCTTGGGGAACGGTTAAGGGTTGGGTATGAACTTTATAAAAAGGGAAAAGCCGGTAAAATTATTGTAAGTGGTGACCATGGGCGTAAGGACTATGACGAAGTTAATGCTATGAAGAAGTATTTTTTGGACCGGAACGTTCCGGATGAAGACATTTTTATGGATCATGCGGGTTTTACCACGTATGAGAGCATGTATAGGGCAAGGAATATATTTAGGGCGGAAAAAGTTATCGTAGTAACCCAGGGGTTCCATTTGCCGCGGGCTATTTTTATTGCTAGGGAGCTGGGCATGGAGGTTTATGGAGTTGAAGCTGGTACGGGAAATAATAGTAAGCTGGTGATTTGGAAAAACCGTTTACGAGAGGCCATCGCGAGAAGTAAGGCTTATGTAGCGGTAGCAATACATTCTAAGCCTACTTATTTAGGGGAAGCGATACCGGTAACCGGTGATGGAAGAATTACCGATGATAAGCAGCGTTAGTCTCCTGCATGTAAGTCTTGGTGTTTTCAAGAAAGTAGACAGCGATACATTGGTAATAAAAGTTTCTATGATTGATAATGCTGCCGAGCGTAATGTGGGTGGTTTAGGCGGCTAATTTAAGAGTGCGAGCGGGGCGAAAGGACGGGATTTCCCGTCCTTTTTCTTTAATTTCCTTGGAGAAGTCTCTTATATGGGGTTAGGGAAAATGAAAAAATTACCGCTCAAAATTTATAAAGGCGATTGTAAATATATGTAGAATTATAAATTAATAAAAATATTCAATAGGAGGTATTGCTGCTGGATGACAGCTTGCTGAGTAGGACTACATATTTTAGGGGAGGGCATCTTGTGAAAAGTCTTCGAATAAAACTTATTGTTGTAACTGTTATAATGTTTGTTGTTGCACTTAGTGTTTTAGCTGGTTTAAACTTTTGGCAGGCTCAAAATATAATTAGAGAAAACGTGGAAATCGGACTTATGGCTTCCGCTTCCAATTTGTCTAAACAAATAGCGGCCACTATAAATACCAGCAAAACGGAGTTAAGCACTATTGCCAGGTCGCCGGTTCTTATCAGTGGGAATCATAATGCAATTGCCTCTTATCTTGGTTCAGAGGTAAGTAACAATAAAGAACAATATGAAGCTATTGTATGGGCGGATCCGGCAGGAAACTATGTTGATTTTGCCGGTGGCGTTGGAAGCGTGGCACCTACTCCGTTTTTCCAGCGAGCGATTAAAGGGGAAACGGTAGTTTTTGGCCCGGATACCGCGGGAAAAACGGGTAATACTGTTATAATTGTTGCCATGCCGGTCAAATCCGGTGGACAAATTACCGGGGTGCTGTTTGGAGTAGTGAATATTAGTGTAGTGGATAAAACCGTAGGGGGGCAAAAAGTCGGGGATACCGGGTATGCCTTTGTCCTTCGTAATGATGGGATGCCGCTTTTTCATCCGGATAAGTCCTTAATTAATAAAGTAAATATTCTTACCGATTCTTCTACTGCCGGTGAACTGAAAGATGTTATTGCTAAAGCGATTCAAGGCGATTCGAAGGTAATGCGGTATTCATACGCCGGTAATAGCAAATTTTTAGCAGGTTCTCCGGTTGAAGGCACCGAATGGACTGTTTGTGTAACGGTACCTACTCAAGAAGTGACAGGCAAACTGGATACGTTTACCTGGATCTCGGCTGTTACCATATTGATTGTACTCTTGATTGTTATTGTAGTTATCTTTTATACGGCTTCCCGCATGACCAATCCACTTGTTACATTGGAAACGGCTGCTAATAATATTGCCAGGGGAGACCTTGGTATAACCAAAATCGATGTGACGTCTCAAGATGAGCTTGGACGGTTAGCCCGGGCTTTTGAAGCGATGGTTGCTAACTTACGGTCTTTAGTTCATCAGATTGCCTCTTCTTCTGAACAAGTGTCCGCCTCGTCGGAAGAGCTGACTGCTAATGCGGAACAGTCAGCACAAGCTGCCAATCAGGTGGCGACTTCGATCACCAGTACAGCTCAAGGAGTGGATACTCAAGTTAATGCGGTAGCGGGTGCGTTGGCACTGGTTAAGAAGATTGCTTTTGAATCCCAGGAAGATGCAAATAAGACCCGGAGTGCTGTGGCCATTGTAAATCAGGCTGTCTTGGCAGCCAATGAAGGCCATAAAGCAGTTAGTTCTGCAATTGGTCAGATGACAAGTATAAATCAGACGGTAAACAGTTCAGCCAAGGTGGTTGCTGAACTGGGCGAACGTTCTAAAGAAATAGGACAAATTGTTGAAACTATTTCTGGTATTGCCAGTCAAACGAACCTTCTGGCTCTAAATGCTGCCATTGAAGCGGCACGAGCCGGAGAACAAGGAAAAGGTTTTGCTGTAGTTGCTGAAGAAGTGCGAAAACTTGCTGAACAATCGCAGGAGGCCGCCAAGCAAATTGCAGAGCTAATCCACGATATTCAGGGTAAAACAGATGAAGCCGTTATTGCCATGAGTAATGGGACTAATGAAGTAAAACGGGGAACGGATATTGTCGATCAGGCAGGTGTCTCTTTTAGAAATATCGATAACAATTTAAAGGAGGCAGCTTCCACAGCGCAACAGGTTGCCGATGCTATAAATCAGCAAATTACTCTGAGTCAACAGGTATTATCCGCTATGGAGAAGATGGATTCTATCAGTAGGGATATATCGGATCAAACGCAGACTATTTCCGCTGCAACGGAGGAACAATCTGCTTCTATGGAGGAAATTGCTGCATCTAGTCAATATCTCGCCCAATTAGCCGAACAACTTAATGGTGCGGTAGGTCGGTTTAAAATATAAAAATAAGTAGTATATAGTAATAGAAGCTTTTCACTAGCGGTGGGAAGCTTTCTTTTTTTCGGGGGTCTTTTTTATGAGGGTATGCTTGGAAAGGCATGTAAAAACAGTAGCTTATCGAAAGGTAAGGACACAAAGCCATGAAGAAGAGAAACCCTATCTTGCTAGCGAAGAATGGCTATCAAAGCAGGTGGATAGAACTAGAGAAAAGTTATTGGACTGAAAGATAGCGGGGGCATTCCTATTTTGTACAAAATAGGAATGCCCCCGCTATCTTTGTTGATCTGAATACCTATCTAGGAACTTCCGCTATGCTAATGCCAGTATGGGTATTTGGCAAATATCCAACTCGATATATTTTGTTTTTATCCATGGTAGAGGTAAATGAAAAGTGGATAATTACCCCGTTAAATTCGCGGTTGATATCAAAGCCGCGAGATCTTTTGGCTGAATACGCCATAGGGCCTTCGATGTAACTAAGCTTATAGGTTAAGAGTAAGGGGAGATCCCGAAAGTAAGGGATGGATGCTATGAAAAGCACGAACGCCAAAGCGATGCATATAATTCGGGTGATTATCACTAAAACTTTTTTTGTTTTTAGCGAGTAATTGATAACAATAAAGGAGGTGGGGTTTTCTTTGATTATATTATCTTTATTAGTAGTAAAAGCAGACCGTAAGAAGTAGAACCCTGTTAGCAGGTGGAGTATCATCCAGGTCAGAAATCCGAGTATGTAAATCATTTTCAAATTGTGGTCACCTTCTAGGTAAGTAGTTTTTTCCAAAATTCATAATTACTATATCGGTAAAGGTGGGTAATTTCTTAAATCGTTGTATAAAGGAGAAGCGAGGCGCATGTCCGCCGTTGAAGGCGAATGATAGACTGTGGATAAGGCGATACAGCTCTATTTTGTGATAAGGAGCTTTTCTCTAACGCGGGCGGAAGGAAGAATGAAAGCGGCTGGTTGGAATGCTAGGAGGAAGGAAATATGAAATGGGGAGCAACGGCAAATACAGCGAAAGATCAGGATAAGCATTAGAGGGGAAGAACGTATGAAATAGCAGTTTGCCTCAAAGTTAGAGAGGGATGCAATCCTTCGAACGTTATAAGAAGATGGATTATTGGTTCGGCAAATCGAACGTGCAACCGGAGGTATGCTGATCCCTGTTGTTTGGTTAGCCGAAAGCGACAATTTCCCAAAATTAAAGAAATTTTTTAATTTACTAGCTAATAAAATTGGGATTTTTTGTGGAAATTACCATAAAATGTGGTAAGCTATACTAGTTAATAAATTTGAGTCAAACAATAAATACGAAGGAGAAAAGAAGTATTACTTGTTTGGCATCAATAATTTGATTGGAGGAATGTATATGAAGAAAATTATTAGTATGGTTATTGCATTATCGGTGTTATCTTTTGGTGTAGTTTGCGCTGCCCCGCTTAATGACTTCTCTCAAGGAAAAACTTCGGCAGAGTTTAGCATTACTAATCCTAAATTGGAAACATCTGACAGTAGCGGTACCACAGACTGGAACAAAAAAACAGATTATGATTTTGGTGTTACCGTAGGGTTGGGTAATAACCATGCGTTGCAGTACAAGTATCAGAATATGGACTCGGATACAACTTATGGATATGCTACGGCTAAGGCTGATGTACAAGAATTCAATTATTTGACTAAAATTAATAATAATATGAATTGGTTTGTAGGCTTGCATCACCTGTCCGGCAGTCTCGATTATGTGTATTCGTATGATATTAAAGAAGTTACTAAACTACAGGCTGGTATTACCGGCGTTTACCCAGTAAATAACACAACTACCGAGTGGTTTACTGTAGGACTTGGAGATAGTAATTATACTGTTGAAGCCGGAGTAGGATATGCTATTGCTCAAAATACGGATTTAAACTTATTCTATCGTTATAAAAAGTTCACGGACTTAGAGCTTGATGGTTATAGTCGTAAGATTGATGCAGAGTCTAGCGGCTTTGGATTAGGCGTAAGTGTAAAATTCTAAACGGTAAACCTGCTTCAAAGGTTGAAGCCGCAAGTGGAATGGTGTAATAGCCATACCACCTGCGGCTTTATTGCTTTTCTTTGGTTTTTTTTACGTGTACCCAAAATCACAATGCTGATAAAAAGGATATAAGGCGTTGTAAGTAATGATTATTGAAAAAGAAAGTAGTGGCTTTGAGACAGGATCAATCTGCACCGCTCTTTAGTTTATTCGGTGATGGCGGAGGGAGACTCTTTGGTTTTCTGCAAAGAGCTCGTAATATCTTCCGTCCGCCGGAATGATACATTGGCTAGATACATTTAGTAGAGGCTTTTCCTAGAGGACTTTCCCGGCGGCGGTAGGGTTTGCTGGAGTGTCTTTTTTGGCTATGGGAAAATTCAGCGTTTTGTATGTAGCATTTTAGTGTTTTAAATTACTATTATAATGAAGGGAAAATAGTACTGTATTGAAAATAGGAAGCAATAGGTTTGGGTTAAGCTATTTGGTATATGATCAGGGGAAAATCAGAGGAGTGTGCATTAGACGGAAAAAGAAGAAAAAGTACACCGGGAAACTTATAGTGTGTCTTTTGACAGTGGACAGGATGTTTGATTAAGAGTACGCTAGGGAAATACTAATTTAAGGAATGTTTACAAGAAATGGACAACTAATTTAAGGAATGTTTACATGAAATGGACGAATAAGAGTTTTTTTAGAAAAAGTTTTTATTTAAGGCAAATGTTATAAAAGTATTGCAGGATTTTTGCTAGCAATGGATAATATTTAGTCCGTTAATTAGGTTAAGTAGTATTGCTTTCCTGTTAGTCTTTGTGTTTGTAGCCAGCCTTGGTTTAGCAGGGTGCGGCGGAAGCAATTCCAGCAATAATAAAGTGCTGGTGTTTGCGCAAGGTTCAGATCCGCGCGGATTAGATCCGGCCTATGTTGATGATGGTGAGTCCTATAAAATTATGACTCAGATTTTTGAAGGGCTTGTTCGGTACAAACCGGGCAGCACCGAAATCCAGCCGCTTTTGGCTACCGAGTGGAGCGTTAGCCCGGACGCCCTGGAATGGACTTTTAAACTGAGAAAAGACGTGAAGTTCCATGATGGTACGCCGTTTAACGCAGCTGCGGTTAAATTCAGTTTTGAACGCCAGTTACCGCCCAACCGCAAGGATGATATGCCCTATGCATCGTTCGTGTTTGATGGGGTAAAACAAGTGGAAGTGGTAGATGATTATACGGTAAAGATTGTTCTGGAAAAGCCGAACGCCGCTTTTCTAGCTAATATGGCCATGGGACTTGCGGCACCGATCGTTAGCCCGGAAGCTGTTAAGAAATACGGCGATACGTTTATTGAAAATCCGGTGGGAACCGGGCCGTATAAATTTGTAAAATGGGAAAAAGGCCAGTCGGTTGAGCTGGCGGCTAATGATTCCTATTGGGGCGAAAAACCCAAGTGCGGAAAAGTGATTTACAAATTTGTAAAAGAAAATTCGGTTCGTGCTTCAGAACTTATGACTGGTTCGGTCGATGTTATGGACGGCGTTGATACCAATGATATTAAGACGCTGAAGAGCCATCAGCATGGCGATTAACCGCAAGGATTTAGTGGATTACTTGTACCAAGGCAATGCGGTTGTAGCCGAAAATGGTATGCTGCCCGACTTTATTCCGGGCGCTGCCAAGGATATTAAGACGTACGGCTATAATCCGGATGAAGCTAAGAAACTGTTAGCGCAGGCAGGGTATCCCAATGGATTTGAGTTTACCGTCGTTACTTACTCCAATCCACGGCCTTACAACCCGGTTAATGGGGAAAAACTGGCTACTGCCATCCAAGCTGATTTGGCAAAAATCGGCGTAAAAATGAACATTAAATCTTATCCTTGGAAAGAGTATAAGGATATACTGTTTAACGGGGAAGGCGACGCGTACTTCTATGGCTGGGTCGGCGATAACGGTATACAGCAATCCTAAACTGGATGCATTGTTAGAGCAGGGACGCACGACTCTGGATACTGCAAAACGGGCAGAGATTTATCATGAGGCACAGGCCTTGATCGCCGAAGATGCTCCGTGGGTGTTTATCAGTCACAGCGTCGATATGGCCGCTGCCCGTCCTAATGTGAAAGGTTTTGCCTTACATCCGACCGGGACTCACTGGCTGGATATCGTTTCGAAAGATTAGTTAAATAGATTTAAATTCTGCAATGAGTGGCAGAAGGTGGTTTCTTTAAGAAATCACCTTCTTTTCACGTGGTTTGTTGGAAGGAATAGGTTGTTAAGGAGGATTGTTGTGGCAAATTATATTATTCGAAGGCTGTTGCTTTTAATTCCTATATTATTGGGTGTTTCTTTAGCAACGTTTGTAGTTATGCATGCATTTACGACAGACCCGACGGAAATTATTCTTGGGCAGCACGCGACGGCGGAAAAAGTGGCCGCTCTGCGCATCGAGCTTGGTTTGAATAAGCCTATCTATGTGCAATACTGGGACTACCTTTCCAGTGCGCTGCAAGGTGACTTGGGTAGATCGGTTATTACTAAAACTTCTATTACCGCGGAACTAGTGAAACGTTTCCCGGCAACAGTGGAGTTGTCCTTGGTGGCAATGATTATTGCTTCGGTAGTAGGCATTGTTGCGGGGGTTATTTCAGCGGTAAAGCAGAATTCTGTCTGGGATTACGGCACTATGGTAGCTGCGCTGCTGGGAGTAAGTATGCCTATTTTCTGGTTAGGGTTAATGATGATTATTTTGTTTTCGGTTATTCTGGGCTGGTTTCCGGCTTCGGGGCGTATCGGGATTGGATTGGAACCCGAGCATATTACAGGACTGTATGTATTGGATGCGCTTATGACCGGTAATTTGTCAAGCTTTTGGGATGCCTTCAAACATCTGGTGCTTCCGGGTATTGCCCTGGGAGCGTATTCGGCGGCAATTATAGCCAGAATGACCCGGGCGACTATGCTGGAGACTATCCGGCAGGATTATATCCGGACGGCACGGGCCAAAGGGCTGAAAGAAAGGGTTGTAATTGTTAAGCATGCGCTGCGCAATGCGTTGATACCTATTGTTACGGTTATTGGATTGCAACTGGGGCAGTTAATGGCTGGGGCGGTGCTAACGGAAACGGTTTTCTCCTGGCCGGGAATTGGGTCGTATGTTGTAGATGGAATTATGGCGTCAGATTATCCACGGGTGCAGGGAACGGTTCTATTGATTGGTACTATTTATGTTTTGGCAAATTTGGCAGTAGATATTATGTATAGTTATTTGGATCCTCGGATCCAACACTCGTAGGAGGGGCTTCAAAATGACTAATATGGATGCGGTACATGCCCCAGAGGTGGTAGGCAATAAACGGCTGAGTGAGTTTCTAGCCCGGTTTGTAAAATCCAAGTCTGCCGTGATTGGTCTAATTCTTTTAGCTGTATTGGTGCTAAGTGCTATTTTTGCGCCGGTACTGGCGCCTTATGATCCTTATGATAGTAATTTGCCGAATTCTCTTCAGGGAATAAGTTCTTCCCACATTATGGGGACGGATGAATTAGGCCGGGATATTTTCTCCCGTATTTTGTACGGAGCCCGTATTTCTCTACTTGTAGGTGTGGAATCGGTGTTTCTGGCCTTACTATGCGGGGTCATTCTGGGAGCCACCGCCGGTTACTATGGCGGGAAAACGGATACCATCATTATGGGGTTCATGGATATTATGATGTCTTTTCCGGATATTCTTTTGGCCATTGCTTTTATGACGGTACTGGGGCGCGGCATGGAAAAAGCGGTTATCGCGATTGGTATTGTTTCTATTCCGCAGTATGCACGGATTGTTCGCGGCAGTGTCCTGTCGGTTAAGGAAAACGTGTATGTTATGGCGGCGAAAGCGGTTGGTAATGGTGACCGGAGGCTGATCTTTGTGCATATACTGCCCAACGTATTAGCTCCGATTATTGTCCGGGCGACGATTGGTGTATCGGTAGCTATTCTTGACGCCGCGGCGCTTGGTTTTCTAGGGTTAGGGGTTCAGCCGCCGGCAGCCGAATGGGGAACTATGCTGGGATCGGGACGTCAAACTATATTCAATGCTCCGCATGTTGTTACGTTTCCGGGTTTGGCGATTACACTGACGGTTATGGCGTTCAATTTACTGGGTGATGGGCTGCGTGACGTGCTCGACCCGCGGTTGAAGTAGGAGGCGAGCGTAATGGAGCAGAAACCATTGTTGGAAATAAAAAATCTAGAGACGCACTTTCATGTGGGTAAACGGATTGTAAAGGCTGTTGACGGAGTCAATATCTCGGTTCAAACTGGAGAGACGTTGGCCATCGTGGGTGAATCCGGCTGCGGCAAGAGTGTTACCGCTATGTCGGTAATGCGGCTTATCCCTCAGCCGCCGGCTCAGATTGACGGACAAATTTTATTTAATGGTCAGGATATTTTGAAGATGTCGCAGGCGGAAATCCGTAATATTCGTGGCAAGGATATATCGATGATTTTCCAGGAACCTATGACTTCGCTCAATCCGGCTTATTCTGTCGGGGAGCAAATTGCCGAAGTTGTCCGTGTTCATAGTGGGAAAAAAGATAAGAAAGCGGCTTGGGCAAGGGCCATTGAAATGCTGGAATTGGTGGGTATTCCGGGGGCTGCCCAGCGGGCCGGTGAATATCCGCACCAAATGAGCGGCGGTATGCGGCAGCGGGTTATGATTGCTATGGCACTGGCTTGCAATCCCAAACTTTTGCTGGCCGACGAGCCGACAACCGCACTGGATGTTACCATTCAGGCTCAGATTTTGGACTTGATTCGTAAATTGGCACGGGAGTTTAATACGGCATTAGTGCTTATTACTCATGATTTAGGCGTAGTCGCGGAAATGGCCCAAAACATGGTGGTTATGTACGCCGGACGCATAGTGGAACAGGGGTCGGTTCCCAGTGTATTTGCTAAGGCTTACCATCCGTATACTGCCGGTCTGATGGATTCTATTCCCCAGTTAGACGGGGCAAGGAAACAAAAGCTGCATACTATTGAAGGTATGGTGCCTGATTTGAGTCAAGTACCGCCAGGCTGCGGTTTTGCCCAGCGTTGTGAATATGCAAGGGAAAAATGTTTGGCGGTGCGTCCGGAGTTAGTTCTTATTGAAGACGGCAGATTTGCCGCATGCCACTATCCGCTCGGGAGGGCTGAAGAATGAGTGCACAACCATTATTAACTGTAAAAGACCTGCGCAAACACTTTCCCATACGGGGCGGGTTGTTCGGAAGGCCGGTAGGAAGCGTTAAAGCCGTGGATGGAGTATCTTTTTCCATTGAACGGGGAGAAACGTTGGGGCTTGTCGGCGAATCCGGATGCGGGAAATCAACGACCGGGATGATGGTACTTCGGCTGCTTGAGGCTTCGGGCGGAGAAATCTGGTTTGACGGGCAAGATGTCACCAAGTATAATAAGCGGGAATTGCGTCAGTTTCGCCGTCATGCACAAATTATTTTTCAGGACCCGTACGCGTCATTGAATCCGCGAATGGCGGTAGGTGATATTATCGCCGAACCTATGATGCTGCATAACCTGGCTAAGGGCGCTGAACGTACTAAGCGGGTAGCGGAACTTATGCAAATGGTGGGGTTGAACAAGTATTATGCGGACCGGTATCCCCATGAGTTTTCCGGAGGGCAAAGGCAGAGGATTGGTATTGCCAGAGCGTTGGCGGTGCAGCCGAAACTTATTGTTTGCGATGAGCCGGTGTCGGCGCTGGACGTATCTATCCAGTCCCAGATTCTCAATCTTCTAGTGGAATTACAGGAACAAATGGGGCTGACTTATTTATTTATTGCGCACGGTCTGAATGTGGTAAAACATATTTCTGACCGGATTGGCGTAATGTATTTGGGTAAGATGGTAGAAATGGCGGATGGCGATGAACTGATCACTAACCCCCTGCATCCTTATACTAAAACGTTGTTGTCGGCCATTCCTATTCCCAAACCCGGGGCTGTAAAGAATAGGATTATCTTACAGGGGGACGTGCCTAGTCCGGCGAATCCGCCCAGCGGGTGCCGTTTTCATACGCGCTGCCCGCAATGCCAGGAGGTTTGTAAAGTGGAGGAACCGGAGTTTCGTAAGATAGGTTCCCGGTTTATTGCGTGTCATTTGGTGGAATAAGGTTTCGTCCGGTAAATTAGGAAAGAGCCGCATAGCTACTCTGCGGCTCTTTCCTTTTTATTGTTTTATTGTTCTATTACGATGCCGGTAAAACTTATGAAGTATGGTTTCTAATTCTAAGGCCAACTGATCTTCGGCGCCGATGTCCGTGCAATGCGATAATGCCTGACATAATTCATGTATTTTCGTTGCGAAATAATCGTCGACACTGGAGTGTAGCACCGAACTCAACCTCCTTTATACTTAAATTACATTATATGTAAAAACAGGTACATTATAACACTTGATTAGAGGATGTGCAATCATGATATTTCGCCTTCAGGGGGTAAAAAATTAAAGATAGGATACTGTAAGTTATCCGTTTGCGGAGGGAGACTACATTGCTATGATGTCACATATAATTAGCGTGTAGGAGGTGCGGGAATTGAGTACATTTGAATTTATGATACTAAGTATAGCATTAGGAACGGATTTAGTTTCGGTAGCGATTCCTATTGGTATGACAAAAATTCGGCTGCGTACGGTGGTTAGTGCGGCGGTGGTTTTTGCTTTGTTTCATATTATAATGATACTAAGCGGATACTATTTTGGACATTCTCTGGGGATGTATATGATGCGCCTGGAAACGTTCTATATGGATTGGCCGTCTCTCGCGGTGGAGGATTGGGCGAGTTTACTTGGTGCGTTGGTGCTGACGGGTTTGGGAATACATATGATTAAAGAAAGCTGGCGGGGACGAACGGAAAGTGAGACGGCTTCCTGTCCCTTAGAAGGGTTTAAACTGGTTGCGCTGGCGGTAAGCGTTAGCTTGGATGCGTTAGCGGCCGGGGTGAGTCTGGGAATTATGGATGTGAACTTAATAAAATTGAGCAGTATTCTTGGTGTTGTCATCTTTCTAATGGCAGTGCTGGGGCTGGTTCTGGGACGGAGACTGGGGCGTTTATTAGGGAACCGAGCGGAACTTTTTGGGGGAATGGCACTGGTACTGCTTGGGGGCCATGTTTTTTTTACGGCGGTTTACTGCTGAGGATGTGAGGAGAATATTTGTAAGTCGTCTTAGATATGATAGAATAAGCTTGTATATTTATTTTGGGAGGATTTGGTGCTAGGATGCTGCGAATTTTGTTGATTTGTTCGGGGAATACTTGCCGCAGCCCGATGGCGGAGGCTTTGTTTAAGGCTAAGTGCGAAGAAAGTGGTTTGGCTGATCAAATTAATATACTGTCAGCAGGGACGCATGCTTTAGGCTCGGCTCCGGCATCAGGAGGGGCTTTGCGTGCTATGTCTCGCCGCGGGTTAGATTTGGCGAGTCACCGTGCCAGGCAATTGGAACCTGAGTTTGTACAAGCTGCCGATTTGATTTTGACGATGACGAAGGCTCATAAAAATACGGTGCTGTCCTTTATGCCGGAAGCGGCGGAAAAGGTGTATACTCTTGCGGAGTTTGCTGGTGTAGA
>JAGGAE010000071.1 GCA_017889725.1 Bacillota bacterium
CTCGACTTTCGCCGCAATATCTAGTCCTTCCTGTTCGAACTTCCCTATTGTATAGTAATGGGATGAACCACCATAAAAACGGTCACCAACAAAAAACATAACACCAGTATTAAAAGCGATGTTTGAACCTTTAAAAGAAAATGACCAAATTCCTTTCAGCATAGAATACCTCTAATTAAAGTTACTTGCCTTCCTTATCTACAAATCCGGTATTATTGCGTGCTGTGCTTGACTCCATTTGTCATAGATTATTTTCCTTTTCCTTCACCGGGACTATACTCTCATCCTGTAAAAAACCAAGAAATTCAGTTACAAGCATCGGGTCGAACTGAGTGCCGGAACAGCGTTTTAATTCTTCAATCGCGTAGTCTACAGAAAATGCCGCCTTATAACTTCTTTCATGGGTCATAACATCAAAAGAATCAAGGATAGCAATAATTCTGGATAAAGCGGGAATTTCTTCTCCTTTTAGTGCCTGAGGGTAACCGGTTCCATCGAATCTCTCATGGTGACATAGAATTTCTTTAGCAACATGCTCAAGGCCGTGGGTAGCTTTTGCAATACGGAACCCTATTTCCGCATGCCGCTGTATGATTGTCCACTCTTCATTCGTCAGTTTACCTTGTTTCAATAAGATATGCTCCGGTATGCCCGTTTTCCCTATATCATGCAGTAAACTTAACAACTCTAATTTATTTAGTTCATCCTGTGATAACTTCAACCTTTTCCCTAGCTTTAACGCCAGGAACTTTAAGCGTTGGGTATGTTCTTCGGTCTCGCTGTTTTTTTCGTATAGTGTTTGTAATAATGACGCAATGGTGGCATTTCGTGAGCTCTTTACTTCCGTAAGCTTACTCCGGTACATTCGCTCTTCCGCTAGATTCATAACAGTTTCAATATCCGCCTGTTCACGCTTATCCGCGATACCTAAAGCAATGCTAACTTTAAACCCGAAGTCAACTACTTTCTCACATTCTTCTTTAATGGTTTCCCTAAGCGTAATGAGATAATCTTTCTCTTGATTCACACTAAGTATAATAAATTCATCGCCGCCCCACCGCGCAACAATTTCTGTTTCTCCACACACGTTATGCAGTATTTGACCAATTTTTTGAATCAAATGGTCGCCCTCTTTATGTCCAAAAGTGTCATTAATTATTTTTAATCCATTTACATCTCCCATTATAATGGAATACTCAACATCGGTCCAATTATCGAATTCCATAAACTTATTTTCCATATAGGCCCGGTTCCATAAACCGGTCAAATTATCACAATAACTTAATTTAACTATTTTCTCCTCATATTTTTTGCGCCCGGTTATATTGAGAAATATACTAATGATCCGTTGAGCCTTCCCTTCAACATCTCTTTCTACCACCTTGCTTTTGTGAAGTACCCAAACAACTTCGCCATCAGCCCCTAATATCTTATATTCCACCTCATCATAATCCGCTTTACCATAAATAAGCGCATAGCCCTTCGCTTTAAATGTTGGCAAAAACTCCGGTTGAATTCTTTTTAGATATTCCCTTAACGGATCAAACCCGGGAGTCTTGGTTTCCACCTCGCTAAAACGGCTCCATTTCGGACTTATATATAACTCTTTAGTTTTTAGATTATAGTCTGCAAATCCATCATCGGTAGCCTCTAAAAGGGTTTGAATTCTTTCATCAATTTTTTTATTCTTTTGGTTAGAAGTTGCCAATTCAGCTAGCATTTCATTCATCGAATGAGCAATATCCGTTATTTCATCATTACCAGAAAAGTACAGCCGACCAGACGTATCCCTAGTTTTAGTAATCATTTTAATAAATTCATGAATGGTAATAAGTCTTTTTAACATATACTTGTGCAGTATCCCGATACTGATAAATAAAATACAGATTATTACAACAGAAAATGTTATTAGAAAGACCTTTCTATAATATTGTCCCAAATGATAATCGTTTCGCGGCATAGCAAGCGAAACCTTGAGTCTCTCCTCGCCATTAATATCTTTCCAGCGTCGATAAGCAGTAATATAACCTTCCGTCTTCTCAGTACTATTCATACCTCCAAGATTTCCTTTTGGGTCAATCTCCGTCATTTCAATATTAGCCTTGCTGATGGAATTAATATACTCTCCAAACGATTCGTCCATTATACGCCCCATAAGTAACACACCATTATAAGGGGCCTGTTCGTTCGTAGTGGTAATTGGCACCACGGATAGAATAACTAGTTTTCCCTTAACACTGAAAATTCCGGTATGTACCTCATTATTATTAGTAAAGCATAATAACGAAGTATGATTTATAAGCAAATTATCCAATAATACATTCTTGGTCTTGTCATCCAAATTAGTTAAACTATAAACAATGTTATTCTCGGTATTAATAAAGACAACAACATTTAAATCTAATTGCCGCAGGGTACTCTCCTGCAAATTATTTTCTTCATATTCCGCTATGTTTTTGCCTTGCATATACGCATAGGTATCATCCCAATGCGCCCAATCTAATGAAGTTCTCCGGAGATCTTCCTTTTCCCGCTTTATTACCAGTTCCAAACTTTCGAAACCGTCCATGATTCTACTAGTTTCAATCCGTTCCACATACCTAAATATAACTAAGTCGATTATCGCAACAGTAAAGGACATCACAATGCCGCCAATTACTAAAAAGGCTATAACCGTTTTGCGGGTGACACTTATAAATTTCAAAACTGTCCTCCTTTGCCCTCCGCTAATTGCACTACTATATTCATTATACAACTTTTTGTTTTTCATTTAAATTCGATATTTTTTTTACAAATATTTAACTCAACAAGAAGATTAAATCCAATTATTCAAAATAATGCTACTTCTTGCAACCCACACGCAAACAATTAACCAAGAAATAACTCAAACCTGCTGTCCGGCTTTTTACGAAATATGGAAAAAGTCGACTTTATTAAACTGTGTCAAGATTCTGCGAAGGCCAATAATCATGAGTTATCTGCTAAACTCCTCCCCTCAGCCCGCCAGTATCTGCTAGAACACGGTTTAGGCAAACTTCCCGTAATCTGGCTAGAAACGAACGATAGCGGAGACAACAATATTGCCTTTATGAATACGACGTATCCTTACTTGAACCAAGTGTTTAGAGATATGATTGATCTTTTGTACAGCAATACCTTTATGGCTGCTCAGGGAACAGACGCACTACAGCTATTGGAAGATACTATGAACCACTACCAGGGAAAATTCACACTGGTTGTTGAAGGTGCAGTACCTGCAAAAGACGGAGGCCTCTATAATGTTATCGCCCGAACAAAGAAGGGGCCTCTGACTGCGCTAGACGCAGTGGTGCGCTTAGGCGAGGCAGCACAATATGTAGTTGCCATTGGAACATGCGCAAGTTTTGGCGGAGCCTCCTCTGCCGCTCCCAACGTAACTGGATCGGTAGGTATTAGCCAAGTACTTAAACGACAAGTAATCAATGTAAGCGGCTGCCCGGTAAATCCCGATTGGTTCGTCGGAACATTAGCCCACCTGCTTATGTACGGTCCTCCCGAAGTAGATGAACTTAACAGACCTAAACTTTTTTACGGCGCTACCGTTCATAGACACTGCCAGCGTCGCTCCTACTTTGATAACAAAGAATATGCCAAACAACTAGGTGATATAGAATGTATGTTTTCTCAAGGATGCTCAGGCCCGCGTACCGGTTCGGATTGTCCTTACCGGCAGTGGATCAATCACGTCAGTTGGCCGGTTAAAGTAAATACCCCTTGCATTGGTTGTACCAACCGCGACTTTCCAGATGGATCAGCCCCGTTTTTTTCTCCCTTACCCCAAAAAACGACCAGTCATAAACAACAGCCAGATATGGGAAAAGAGAGGCCGTAGATATGCAAAAAATACTGTTCAGTCCCGTCACCCGCCTAAGCGGCCTGCTTTCCGTTGAGTTGTCGGTTGACCAAGGGACAATAACGGAAGCCGATGTCAGCGCCACAATGTTCCGTGGTTTCGAATACATCATGCGTAACCACCATGTAACGGACGCTGTATATCTAACCCAACGAATTTGTGGTATTTGCTCGATGGCGCACGGCGCTGTCGCAAGCTATCTACTCGACCAATTATACGATAACGATATTAATGAAAATGCACAATAACTGACTGCCGGCTTAACCAAAAGGATAACAATCGCCTTGCCACACATGTTACAGAAGCGGTTAAAGCCGCGGAAAAAAGTCATCAAATCCTCGCCCTTTTCGGCGGGAAGGCACCCCATCAACATAGTTTCTTGCACGGAGGAGTTGCGGTTCCTCCGACAGTTGATAAAATCACCCAAGCTTTAGCACTCATTGACGACATCCATGACTTTGTCAATCGCTATATGCTCCCGGATACTGAACTTATTTCTACTTGTTATAACGATTACTACCATATCGGCGAAACTGACGGACGTTTTCTATCGTTCGGACTATTCCGGTTCGGCAATAAAAATGAACAAATGCTGTGGAAATCCGGCGTTCTCGATGACGGCATAGTAACCCAGCCTCAGCTTGAACTTATCCGTGAAGACATTGCAAGAGCCTGGTTTGAGCGGGCCAAATGGCTGGATGATGGAGAAATCCGCCCTGCCCCTTACAAATCAGGCGCTTATACCTGGACTAAGGCTGTATTATATCAAGGGCTACACCATGAGGGTGGGCCATTGGCCCGAATGACAATAAACGGTCTTTATAACGGCGGCACTTCCACCATGGACCGGATTGCGGCCCGAACTTTGGAAACACTTCTCATAACAGAACTCATTAAAGAGTGGCTGTGTAAACTAAAGGCAGGACCTGCACCGATTTGTCAAAAGAAAGAGCTTGTCCGAAACCAGGCCATCTCAGTTACCGACGCTATGCGCGGCGCACTCTTGCATTGCGCCCAACTTCAGGGAGAAAAGGTAGAAAAATACGATATTATCACGCCGACGGTTTGGAACTTTTCACCTAAAGACGAGTACGGCAATCGCGGGCCGGCGGAAACGGCCCTAATCGGCACCGAGATTCCGTCATCGGAACTTAAGTTCGTCATTCCCGGCCGTATTATACGCTCTTTCGACCCTTGTATATCCTGTGCGACCCATATACTCGATGCCCGCAACCCCTTTATCGCCAATGTTAATAAGCAACTTTCCGCCGACGAATTAGTCCAGGCACTTCGAACCGATATCATAGGCGAATATGAAGCGATTATCAGTTATGAAGCTCACGCTATATCCAGTCAAGATCAGCGTGTAAAACAAGCCCTGCAGAAAATAGCCGATGAAGAACGCAAACACGTTGGGCAATTAGAGGAATTATTAGCCTTACTTAACCCGAAAGAGGGGCAGTTAATTCAGCAAGGAAAACAAGTTATTCAAAATCAAAACACCGCGCAAAACATGCAAGCAGGCTCTACTGTGAACAACCAGATTACCCAATAAAAGTACCGAGGAGCAGACTTTTATACTGCTCCTCTTTTCAACCTAAAAGTGAGGTGAAACCTGTTGAACGAAATTCTCCGTGATACTTGGCAAACGTCGCTCGTATTTTTAAGCTTGTTGGCGATAGCACGGATACTTGGAAAAACCCAAGTGGGTCAACTCACCTTTTACGAATATATCAGCGGCATCACTATCGGTTCTATCGCGGCAACCACTATTGCTGATCCGGATAAAATCTGGAGTCACTATTACGACCTTCTTTTATTTTTTGTCCTAACCTATATTGCCGCGCGGTTAACCTTAATCAATCGGCCACTGCGAAAACTAATCGAAGGCTCACCCACGATAGTTATAGAAAATGGTCAAATTAGAAAGGAAAACATGAAGGGTATGCGTTTTGATTTAGACGAACTAATCGGCCAACTCCGAGAAAAAGGCATACTGGATATTTCCGAAGTTCAACACGCTATTCTGGAAACTACAGGCAAACTGAGCATTATTCCAAAATCAGCGAATAAACCCGTCACCCAACAAGATATACATATTCAGCAAGACGAAGCAAAACTGCCTATTGAATTGATACTGGATGGTGAAATCTTACTGGACAACTTATCACAAGCAAACGTATCCACAGAATGGCTTATGAACAAATTGACTATCCATGGAGTACCTGACATAAAAAATGTGATTTATGCCGCTTTTGATTCCAAAGGAAATTTTCATGTTAGTTCGGAATCCAAAAGCAAAGGATAACCGCCAAAATACGGCTATTATTATGAACAAAGACCGGTCAAGGTGCTTAACCACCCCAACCGACCTTTTCAATTTAGCTATCCACTACACCTAAAATCCTATTGGCATTTGTTAGCGCATTTTTTTTGCTAAAGCTTCCAACTTCTCTATTCGCTCTTCAGTTCGAGGATGGGTACTAAATAAACTTACCATCCAACCCCCAGCTCCGCTAAACGGATTAATAATAAACATGTGGGACGTAGCCGGTTTTGCCTCAGGCATGACGGCATGTTTGGCATAATACTCAATTTTTTTAAGCGCACTGGCCAGAGCCAGTGGATTACTTAAGAGACCACCGGTCTCATCGGCCAAGTATTCACGGGTACGGGATATCCCCAATTGAATGAGCGTAGCGGCAAGCGGAGCAAGAACTATTGTAAAAACTAATTCCAGCATACCGCCGTTATCCTCATCATCGCTTCGGCCTCCACCAAAAATTGCCGCCCATTGTGCTATATTTGCTATCATTGTAATAACTCCGGCAAGGGTAGCCACAACCGTACTAATAAGGGTATCGCGGTTTTTTATATGTGCAAGCTCATGCGCAACTACGCCTTCTAGCTCCTCATAACTCAAGACTCTCATAATTCCCGTTGTTACAGCCACTACACCATTTTCCGGATTGCGTCCCGTTGCAAACGCATTGGGAGCATCCGTTTCCACGATGTAAACTTTAGGCATTGGCATCTTTGCCTTTTGAGCCAGATTGGATACCAATCGGATAAGGTCAGGAGCCTGAGCCACACCAACTTCCCGGGCGCCATACATACTCAAAACAATTTTGTCACTATACCAGTAACTGGCGAAGTTCATGACGAGGGAGAAGACAAGCATGATCATCATGCCGCTAGAACCGCCAAACATATTACCAATTGCCATTAATAACCCTGTAAGCACGGCTAACAATACTGAAGTTTTCAACGAATTCATACCTATTCCTCCAAACAATATTGATGGACTCTACTACAAAATGTTTATCCTTCTACGAAAAAGTTTAGTTATTTCCCCTCCCTCTATATTAGAAAAGACCTATGGTATGAATAAAGTTCATACCATAGGTCTCGCTATTGGCATAATAACCAATGACTGCGCCAGATGCCTAAGCACCGTGTGTTGACAACAGTCTTTAAAGCTACTCCCCTACTGGGTTATATTTTAAGTACATTGTACATCCTGCAGACAACTACGTCAAATATTAAATTTTCGCATAGAATCGTATCTTATTTGGACAAAACCGTTTATAAATTGACCTTTTCTCCTATTACCTCATTCTACCTTATTATTTCATCCCTATCTTATACTACTATCCAAAATGAGCGATTCCTAAAGGAGTAACCAAAAGCGGATGCGGCGGCACTTCTACCGGCCTCCCAAAAGCTTTACTGAAAGCTCCGGCGAAACCATTCAAATATGCTGTCCCGCCCACAACATACACGGGATATTGAGAACATTCGCTTTTTCCTCGTAGCATTTTATTAACAATAGTAGCCATCTTCTCAATAACTGGCTGAATTACAGGCATAATCCGGCTATGATTTTGAAAATCTTTTTTCAGCCGTTCTGCTTCTCCCCAGGAAATATTATAAGCACCCCCTAATACCAGTGATACATGCGTACCACCTGTAGGCTCATCGTCCGAGAATAGCAGCTTTCCGTTTTTTAGAACCGCGATTCCGGTTGTTCCACCGCCAATATCAACAACAATTCCATGATCAATATGTAATGCTTTAGCAGCGGCAACCGGTTCATCCACTTGGCAAACCGGGTCCAGGCCCGCACCGGCTATCACATGACTACAGACTTCAGCGTTGCGTCCTACCGTGCCCGGCGGAATCGCAGTCGCCCCTTTTTCTAAAGTGACACCCATTATCTGCTCAACTTCCGCTTTAAGCTCCATAACAATATTCATGGCCCCCCGGAAATCGACAACCAGTCCGTCTTTTACCACAGAAGCCCAACGCATACTTCCCGCTACCGGATTTCCTTGTGCATCCGTAACGACCAGAACAACGTCAGCGGTACCAAGATCAACCCCCACTTTATAAGGGCCTGGAACGGGAACCGCTGTTTTAGTTTTGATTAAATGATAGAGGTTCTGAATATTATCATATGCCCCCATGGTATTTCCCCCTCATTGAAAACACTCCCACAACCCATGAACCAATATCACAATAGCATTTCATGCAACCCTTTTTGCGGTGCCGGAATTACAACTTGGTCTACTAAAAATCCACTCCGTTCAACTGTCGCACTCCCCGCTTTTACAGCTGCAGTCACCGCACCGACATCCCCAGTAAGAGTAATTACCGCTTTTCCACCCATGCCTCGCGCCAGCCGGATTTCAATTAATTGAACGGCTGCCGCTTTCGCTGCTGCATCTCCCGCTATAATTCCGGAAGCAACAGAGTATGTTTCAATAATACCGAGAGCCTTAATTTCTTTTATATCGGTATTTCCAGCCATCGCCTGATAAAGACTATCATGAGGGCTAGGCAAAATAAAATCATCAACAATAGTATCCTGCCCGACACTTTTCCCGGACTGTACAGAACTTAGCACCGCACCGACATCCCCCGAGATTAAAATAATATATTTACCGGGACATAACGGCATAGCCATATTCAGTGTTACATTTCCTGCTTTCAGCATGGCATCTGCAACCATAATACCTTTGGCAACGTTTTTCACTTCTACTAAACCAATAGCCTTTTTCATCGATCCCTTCCCCCTAATCCGGTCGCCCTTATCACAATCATATTATCCCGTATGTCGACAGACCCCTCTATACTGGCGTGAATATTGGCACCGACAACTGCTTCTTCAGGAATGGCTGCAATCAGCTGGCCCTTGGAAACCCATTCTCCCGTTTGCACCACAGGAACCGAGGGCGCACCAATATGCTGCGAAAGTAATATTGCTACTTCCCCAGGGGTCATAACTTTATTCGTATCTAGCGGCGCAGGTACATTATACGCCCCTAAACCAAGACGGCTTACTATACGTGAAGTCGGCACCAAATGATATTCCCGCTTATTCCTAGCCCGTACCGGCTGCGCATTATACTGTTTTTTTAGTCCGACCTTACTAAGAATTTCTTTGATTTCTTGATTGATCCGCCGAGGTGACAACCCCATTATACAGCCAAAAGTATCACATACACCGCATTGTGAACAAAGCAATACCTGTGTCAGCACGGCTAAACTTTTCGTGCCACTCCCCACAACCTGCATAATCCGGTGTGGCTCCAGACTATGCCCTAAAAGGTGCCTGGGACAAGATTCCGTGCAAGCCCGGCAGCTGCAACAAATGGCTTTGGCTCGATTTAGCATGATTTTAATTGACGTAGTTTTTTGTAATATCAACGTATGCGTAAGGGGAAGAACAATCAAGCCTCCTGTTAACTTCGTAACAGCAGCGCCTTCTGCCACAATTTTGCCCATCATGGGACCACCATCTATAATCGCATAGTCGGCAACCGACGTTCCTCCGGCGGCAGCAATCATCTCATGAACAAATGTACCGACAGGAACTTTAAGCGTAACCGGACAGTTTACTGCACCGGTTACTGTTACATATTTTTCTATAACCCCATGTCCCTTTACAGCTTCTGCTACATTAAGCAGCGTTTCCACATTGGAAACTACAACACCAACCTGAAGCGGAATACCGCCTTCAGGTACAATACGTCCGGTAACCTCATACACCAGAACTTGTTCGTCACCAGCCGGATACATATCCGAGAGAAGAAAAAGTCGGATATTTCCTTCTCCACTGTCTTGGACTGCTTTCTGTAGAATACGAACCGCTTCTGTATGTTTTTCTTTAAGGCCAATAACGCCCTCTTTTGCCCCGGTTGCCGTCATAACCAATTTTAAACCGTTTATAATACCTTCAGCAGAATGGATCATAAGCTGTTCATTGGTACGTAGTAACGGCTCACATTCTGAGCCATTTGCAATTACCAGTTCCGCCTGCGCTTTAATTTTTACATGTGTAGGAAAACCGGCACCGCCAGCCCCGACTACCCCAGCGTCCTTCACTGCGGCAAGTATTTCCTCTACCATCATTAACCCATCCCTCGTAGCAAAATTACTAAACTAGACTATCGAAAAACCGTCGACCAAAACACACAGACGCTGACGCGTAAATGTCCGAGCCGAAGTAAGCCCTTCTCCGGTTGGCCCGGCAATCGTAAAGGTGATATATCCTTCACCGCCGACACCAATGCCCGCATATGACGGAGCATTTTTTACGAAAATAGTGGTCTCAATCGCTTTAGCGAGACGTGTCAAATTATCAACATTTTTTGAATGCATAATTGCCGTATGCCGATTATGATGTTCCACTTCAACCGCCATTTTGATTGCTTCATCAATATCTTTAACCCGAACAACCGCTAATACAGGCATCATCAGTTCTTCCTGGACAAACGGATGATCTACTTGCGTTTCGCATAAAATAACGCGGGTTTCAGGCGATCAAAAACGCACCATATTGTTGCATATAAGATATCAGCGCATCAGCTACCGCTTCAACAACAATGACTTCCTTTTCCGCGATGCAGGGAAGATTGTTATCAAAAGCACATCCCGCCACAATATCACGAGCTGCTTTTTTTATATCAGCAGTTTCGTCAACCACAGCCGGCGGATTTCCTGCTCCGGCACCTATTGCCTTTTTCCCTGATGACATGACGGCTTTTACCACTCCTGGGCCTCCGGTTGCTACTAATAAATTAATTCCGGGATGATGCATAATTTCGTTAGCCGCTTCAATGGAAGGATTGATTAACGTTACCAGCAGATTGGCTGGTCCATCGACTTTTATGATGGCTTCATTTAGTAGTTGAATTGTCTTTTTAGAAGTCTTAACCGCCGACGGATGTGGGCTGAACACTACAGAATTTCCCGATGCTACCATAGCAATTCCATTACTGATAATAGTTTCTGAAGGATTGGTCGTAGGTGTAATCGCCCCAATTACACCATACGGCCCTCTTTCGACAAGCACAATACCATGATCACCGGTGAAAGCTTTGGTTGTTAAATCTTCCGTTCCCGGCGATTTTCGAGCCGCCATCTGGTTCTTTAAGGTTTTATCGTCTATTCTCCCCATACCCGTCTCGACAACCGCCATCTTCGCCAGCAGCTCCGCATGCTCTTCTATCGTCTGCCTCATTGCGCAAATCATTTTTTCTCGCTGTTCGAGTGTAAGCTCTCTAAGTGCATTGTATGCCTTCCTCGCCGCCGCTACCGCCTGATCCACTGTGGCAAACTCACCGCTCGTCCTGGCGGATTTTACCGAAGGGCCTTGTTGAACTTTATCCATTACCTGGGCAACAATTTTTCTAACCATAGCTTCGTCTACATTCATTATAATCTCCCCCCATCCCCAAGCTATCTACGACACAAAAACATTGAAACACACCGAAAGTGCACTACCCTGTTTAATCTTCTCTATTCCTCATCCGTCCTGTCATTCAACAGTCTTTCGTCCACTTCGACCGTATCGACAATCCCCACTATCGCGGCATCAATCGCTCCTTGTCCTTGCCCCACTATATTACGTGCCGAGCTACCCGTAATAACCAGCACGGTTTCACTTTTCCCCGCACCAATCGTATCAACTGCCACTAATAGCTCTTTACCGGAGATTCTCTGATTTTTGCCGTGTAAAGGCATAACAATTAACAGCTTGCTGCCCACTAAACTATCATCTTTACGTGTGGCCACCACATTCCCTACAACTTTTCCCACCCACATGCTTCGAAACGCTCCCTCCCCAAACCGCCTATCAATCCATGATCACAATTTCTATACCAGCCTCTTGCGCTAGCTCTTTCGCCAGAGGGGTAATTAACGTATCCTGTACTAAAACTACTCTGTCTTCACCGCTACTGATCGCTTTCTGAACCTGAGCGGCATTCAAAATCGGTTTTCCTTTCACACCGGCGGCTACACGATTTTCTTTATTCCTGTACGTAAGGTCTAGGATAGCCGATTTTTTGGATATCTCTACCCTTGAATTCTCAGTCTGAAGTACTTGCTGAACAATCCATCCCAATTCTTTCGCATCAACCAGCTTAATACCATACTCTTCTACTTGCCCCATATACCCCTGCATTTTACGTAATAGTTTTTCCGGTGCCTTCGCCATCCCGGTTTGAACCCGGTAGGAATCAAGGGGATCAGCCGCATTACGAGCAGCAATTACTTTTTTGCCAAATTGTATAGCCCGTAAAATAACTTCCGTTGCCACCGTATCATATATAAGATGCACTAGTTTAGCCAGACTGTTTTGCGTCAGAACCGGCACTAGCACTAAATCGGTATGACGTATCACCTCATAAAGGTTGGCAGTAACTTCCGTAATAACAGCTACTTCTTTACCTAACTGTTCCTTAATTACCGGAAGGCCAATTACTTTTTCCGCCGCCGGTGAAAGTACAGCAGTCAATTCTGCCCCTTGGTCCTTAAGCGTCCGAAGGGCGGCGAAAGCCTCCTGTAATCCAATCATTCCCCCGGTAAAGACTACCAGCATCTTCATTGACGACATTATCCTATCTTTTGCGAATCCTTTTTGCAGAAGTACCCTGAGTACTTCTTCCGTTACCAGCCGCAGCATCCGTTCTTCATCCATGCTTTTAGCCCCCTTGCCTAAGGTTTAACCATATAAATGAACGACCCATTGGTTAATCCGGCGGCATTCGCTTCATCTGTATCGATATGAAACTCTAAACAAAAATCAGAACGAACCCGAATGACTACTTTTTTAAAAACAACACCACGTTCGCCATCCGTCTCCACCATTATTTTTTGTCCGTCACACACACCATATCTCCTGGCATCATCCGGTGTCATATGAATATGCCTGGCAGCGCAAATTCCTCCTTCCCTTAAGGAAATAGCACCGCACGGTCCTGCTACCAATAAACTTGCTGAAGCGTGGACATTGCCTGATTCCCGCAAAGGAGCCTGAATTCCCAAAAGAAAACTATCCGTTCTTGATATTTCAATTTGTGTCTGAGTCCGTACTGGTCCCAGTACCCGTACATTGCGTATTGCGCCTTTCGGTCCAACCAGAGTTACCACCTCTTCAGCGGCAAATTGACCCGGCTGTTTTAATCTCTTACTCTGCTTCAACTGGTGTCCTTCGCCAAACAGCGTCTCCAGGTCGGTTGCACTTAAGTGGATATGGTGATTGGATACGCCAACCGGAATTCCGGCTGGCGTATTCTCTTTGGCGTTACTATCGCTGTTTAAAGCACAAAGCACTTTACGGACTATATTTTTTACCTCTTTTTCATCCATTTTTCTTTTCCTTAACTATTCAACCATGTCTACTCTTGGTAATATTTTTTCCACATCGGTATGAGGACGCGGAATAACATGGATGGATACTACTTCGCCCACTTTTTGAGCCGCACACGCACCAGAATCTGTCGCTGCTTTTACAGCACCGACATCCCCCCGCACCATTACAGTGACTAATCCTGAGCCTATTTTTTCATACCCGATTAATACAACATTTGCAGCTTTTACCATTGTATCTGCCGCCTCAATGGCTCCTACTAACCCTCGCGTTTCAACCATGCCTAATGCTTCTGCTCGCATAAGTCAGCCCTCCTTATTTTTCTTTTTATAATGAATACACAATATCTTCGAATCACCTTTTTTTCGGGGACAGCCTGGATCGCCGCACAAATTACAGATTTCATGCTCCTCTTTTACAACAAACCGGCAGTTGCTCAGTTACTTGCTTAACTTCCAATTTATCAGCTGTCACGACTTGTTCCGTCAGTTGCAGCGATGGCATGGACACTTGTTCCTGCCCCAAATCATCCGTTATTGGTTGTTTTATATTTTCCGGCACATAAGTTATCCCTACTGTTTCAGAGGTTTGAATTAAAAATTCCGTTTCACGATGAGGCCGGGGAATAATATGAGTTGCCCATACTTTAGATACTTTGCTTTACTGTGACCATACCGCCGCCGCGAGTTAGTTCATAACCAAGTAGCCCTACATTCGCAGATTTCACCGCAGCATCCGCTGCTTCCACAGCTGCCGCCAAACCAATTGTTTCAACAAGCCCCAACCCTTCCCCAGACATCTTGTTCCCTCCTGACCAGCATCAAATCATTTCATTCTTATTTAACCGCCAATAATACAGCGAAAACCATGCTCTTCCACAATTTTTTTATACTCGTAAACATCTTCTTCCTCGGGCGTCTGCAACGCGTCGTCTATGGGATACTCTCTACCCAATAATTCGTACTTATTGGCTCCCAACTTATGGTAGGGCAATAAATGAATTTCTTTAACCCCGGTCATATATTTAACAAATTCACAAATCAAGTGAACGCAACGAGGATTAGCATTAAAATTAGGTACCAGAGGAACTCTTACCACCACATTACAGCTTCCCGTAATTGCAATACGTAAGGCATTTGCCAAAATTAATTCATTAGTTTTTCCTGTACCGTCTAAATGGCTTTCCGATTCAATATTTTTAATATCAAATAATACCGTATCAACAAAGGGCAGAACCTTCTCTAATTGTGCAACACTTGCATATCCGGTCGTCTCTATAGCCGTATGCCATCCCAATAACTTACAAGCTTTTAAAAGTTCAGCAACAAAATCAGCTTGAAACAATGGTTCTCCCCCAGATACGGTTATGCCCCCATTCGACCGTCGATACATAATCGCATCCTTTTTGATTTCTTGTATAACCTCACGTACGCTCATTGATTTACCAGAAACAATCAGCGCCTGAGCCGGACATATTGTCGCGCAATACCCGCAATTAACGCACAGCTTCCGGTTAATCAGGCCCCTGACGGATGAGTCAATCGCATGATGTGTGCAAACGGTAAGAC
This sequence comes from Bacillota bacterium, assembly GCA_017889725.1. GTDB lineage: Bacteria > Bacillota > Negativicutes > Sporomusales > CTSoil-080 > CTSoil-081. The sequence goes on from JAGGAE010000071.1 coordinate 15,119, forward strand.
ATTTACCACAATGAATACAGTTTTTTTCATTAAACATAACTATCGGTTGACCATCTTGAGATTCAGGATTGCTGCACCATTTACAGGACAGTGGACAGCCTTTAATAAAAACAATGCTGCGCACACCTGGTCCATCATGAATGGAAAACTTTTGTATATTAAATACAATGCCTTTTTTCGTATAGTTAACAATCGCGCTTTCGTCTATCATCAGGTCACCTCATCGTTATAGGTTAGTTTTCTGGTATATACCCATAAGAAGAGGATTTCTCTTCTCCTAGATATACCGCCTTTAGCGCGCTAAAGCATATGTTCCGTACGCTTGATAATATCGTCTTGGATAGCCTTATCCAACGATATAAATTGCGCACTGTAGCCGGCAACCCGGATTACCAAGTCCCGATATTGCTCAGGATTTCTCTGAGCAGCCACCAATGTGTCTCTATCAATAACATTGAATTGAACGTGCATACCTTTTTGGTCAAAATAACTTCGTACCAATGCCGCCAGATTCTTTAAACCGTTTTCTCCTTGTAAAGCGGAAGGATGGAATTTCTGATTTAGCAGCGTACCATTCGATGCAATAAAATGATCTAATTTAGCAACCGAATTGATCGATGCCGTCGGACCGCTCGAATCAGCACCGCGCACTGGCGATACGCCATCCGCCAGTGGCTCTTTACTCATTCTTCCATCCGGCGTTGCCCCAACATGCGTGCCCATAAGAACATTAATTGATGCGGGATATAAGCCGGCCTGGAACTGACCGCCGCGCGGATTGGTGTACTTCTCAACTTCCTGGCAGTAGATTAAAGCGCCTTCGCGGGCTAACATATCTACTTCATCAATGTCATTACCAAATTTAGGAGCAGAATGAATCAATAGTTGCTGCAGTGATTTCATATCGCCGGACACGGGCAGCTCCATATTCGACACAGTATCCTTGATAGCCGCCATGTCAATGTGTTTGTGCTGACTTAAGATTTTTCTAACTACTTCAGCGACCATATCATAGGATGGATCCTGGCTTGCGCCAATTTTACCTGTCGCCTTTCCTGAACCGAAATTACTGTCCAGTGCTTGTTTCAACTGGGCAAGTGTAATCTTATGCTCTTTAAATACCAATTGTTTGATTGACATAAACGAATCGCCGACATTGGCAACACCAACCCCTTGCGGCCCGGTAAAGTTATAATGTGCTCCGCCTTCCTGTAAAGATTTACCATCGGTTATACAGTCATCTACTAGTGAGGACAAAAAGGGCAGCGGAGCTCTTTCCGCATGCGCAATATCTACACAATTATCGGCAAACGCCAAATGATACACAAAATATTCCATTTGTTTGCGATACGCGTCTAATAAATCCTCGATACTTTTAAAAGAAGTCATTTCACCCGTCTTTGGTCCCAGTTGCTTCCCGTCAGACATACCGTTATTCAAGGTAATTTCCAAAACTTTGGCCAAATTAAAGAAAGCAGCATCATGCCAGCCTTCCGTTTTCCCCGGTTTTTGCGGTTCCACACAGCCAATCATGCCATATCCTCTAGCATCACGGAGTGTAAGCCCACGGTTGGTGAGTGCCGGAATAATCACTTCATCATTATAGTAAGCGGGCATACCCAGCCCCAGCCTGCTCAATTCACAAGCTTTGAGCAAAAATTCATCCGGCGTTTTACTCCAAACACGGACAGAAAATGACGGCTGGGACAGTCTGACATGCGCGGTTGCCTTCATACACATGTACGAAAGATCATTAGTAGCATCCATCCCATCATCCGTCTGGCCGCCAACTATTAGATTCTGGAACATGGGGTACCCGCCAAACGCACAGGTCGATACCTCGTCACGCACTTTATTGATATCGTTCAGCTTAACCCATACACAATCTATGAGTTCTTGCGCGTCTTCCGGAGACAGCCCTTTGTCCATGGCGTAGTACGGATACATATACTGATCAAACCGCGTCGGCGAAATCGAATGCCCATTAGATTCAATATTAATAATTAAGTGCACGAACCAAAAACTTTGGCAGGCTTCATAAAAATTTTTCGCGCCATTCGCCGGTACTTCATCGCAAATCTTGGCAATCTTCATCAATTCATCCTGGCGTTTGCCATCCATGCAAATTTCAGCCATCGACCGTGCCAAAGCCGCGTAACGTTGGGCATAACTAATTGCCGCGTTACAAGCAATAATTGTCGCATTCCAAAATTGAATTTTCTTTATATAGCTTGAATCATCTTTATCGGCACGGCTCATGGCCTCCACAACATCCGCCATTATGCCTTTGAAGCCTTTTTTCAGGACTTTGGCATAGTCAACGGATACATGCCCTACCCCATTAAAATAATAGTTGCCGACCGTAAACACATTCGCGCTCATACAATCCAAGGTATCCGTATCCATATAGGCTGTAGCCAGTTCATTTGTGGTTTTGCCATCCCAATACTCAAACACCTGATTTAATTGGTGTTTCGCTTCCTCCGAAATCTGAAAAGCATCGCCGTTTCTTTTCCCAATCCTGTCAAACTCCTCTTTAAGCCACTTATTGGAAAATTCGGGATATACCTGAGATGACCTCGGATGCTTCGTTAAACTGCCAACAATGAGTTCTTCTTCCCGAATGGTAATAGGAAGTTCCTGCAATACTTTTTCTAATGCTTTCGCCCGGCGAATAACCGCCGGTGACCCTTCACTATCTTTGTATGCTTCCGTAATAATCACTGCACGTTCCGCTTCAATACAAGGAACCGCATCCAAAATTTGCTCTTTGAGAATATCAATACGTTTCGTTAGATTACCAAAACCTTTAGCAGCTGTAATCATTTCCTTTTCCCCTTTCTCTCCGTCCGCTCTCATAAATACTGTATTAGCCTATTTTATATATAAGGTTTTGTCGAAGATGGCGCCGGCCCGGCCATAGCCGTTATACATTTCATGCCAATTTCGCGCGCCGCAATGATCGATTGACGGACAGCACCGGAATCTCCGGTAATCGCAATAATTGATTCATTCGAATAACTCGTGCCATGCGACGGGCTGGAATAAGCCACGCAATCCACATTTGCCGTTTTCAAAGCCGCATCAGCCATAAGTACGCCAATAGCGGCCGGAGCACCGACAACCAGACCAAACGCTTTACCGACGGGAGCACCGAATGCTTTATTAATCGCTAAACTAGCCCGGGCGGTATACTGCAGTTCCAAGTGCCCGGCATCATTTCCATACACATCGCCAAAAGTACGGTTCAATTCTTTTAACGCGACTTCTACCGCACGGCGGGCATCGGATACTTCTTCCGCGCCAAAAATTATTAAGCAACCATGTCCGGCACCGCCTTTGGTGTCACGAGCCAGTTCGATTGACACAATTTCCGTATTCGTAGCCTTAACCGCTTCGTCCGCCGCCATTATATGCGGTCCGGCTCCTGTCCTCCCTCCAAAAACGCCGATGGAACGAAACTTACTGTCTATCCCCATTTTTTCATGCAAAGAAGCTTCCACATTCGCAATCACTAGTCCGATGCTATCGCCAATCGCTGTACCAACAAACTCGGTAATTCCTGGATGGGTATACGTTTGAGAAGCAGTATTATCTTCTATAGCGGGAGTTTGCGGCGGAATATCCAAATGTTTCTGCAACTCTTGCATTACTTTATCCATAATTTCCTTTTCATCCATAAATGGGCACCTCCAAATTTTTCAACGTAACCCCTAAGCTTTGGGAAGAATTTTTTCTACGTCGGTATGCGGGCGTGGAATAACATGAGTAGAAACAACTTCGCCCACTTTTTTCGCCGCGGCAGCCCCTGCTTCCGTAGCCGCTTTGACTGCGCCGACATCCCCCCGTACCATAACAGTGACTAACCCTGAGCCAATTTTCTCATAACCGATTAATACAACATTTGCTGCTTTCACCATTGCATCCGCCGCTTCAATTGACCCTACCAGCCCTTTTGTTTCCACCATGCCCAACGCATCAGTTGCCATAAAGCCATTCACCTTCCTAATACATAGTTACTGTTTTACTTTTTCCTATTGTACTATTGGTTGTAGCTAAACCAGCAGTAATTATTTATTTAAAATTCTGTAAATTTTCATCCTAATGCAATAACCTTCTCCCATGGAAAGCTTTTATCAGGACGACCAAAATGACCATACACAGCGGTTTCTTGATAAATAGGTCGCAGTAAATTAAAGTTTTCAATAATCGCCCCCGGTCTAAAATCAAATTGTTCACGCACAATAGTAATAATTTGTTCGTTGCTAATTTTCCCTGTTCCAAATGTATGTACATTAATCGCGACGGGGCACGCTACACCAATGGCATACGCCAAGCCAATTTCACACCGTTCGGCCATTCCAGCCGCTACAATATTTTTAGCTACATATCTTGCCATATAGGCACCGGAGCGATCTACTTTGCTCGGATCCTTACCAGAAAAAGCACCACCGCCATGCCTGCAAACTCCTCCATAGGTATCCACCATAATCTTTCTGCCAGTAAGCCCGGTATCCGCGCGAGGGCCGCCTAACGTAAATTTCCCTGTAGAATTCACATATATTTTTATATTGGAAGTACGTATATCGGCTGGCAATAAAGGATGTATTACTTCATTCATTATGTCTTCTCTCAGCTTGTCGTAACTAACTGTTTCATCATGCTGGGCGGCTATAATAATCGTATCCAGAGCGATTGGACGTCCCTTGCCATCATACTCAACAGTGACCTGAGTCTTACCATCCGGTCT
>JAGGAE010000072.1 GCA_017889725.1 Bacillota bacterium
GTGTATGCCTACTCGTTTGGTGGCCGGCGTTATGACGTTGGGGATAAGCAGGGCTATTTAGAGGCTACTGTCGAATTTGCGTTGAAACGTCAGGATCTGCGGGAAGAATTTATGAGTTTCTTGGTGAAAACCGTCAAACCGCTTTTGTATAGTGATCAGGTAGCTAGCACCTGCGAGTTGGAGACGGAAGATTAAAGGGTATAAAGAATAAGATAAAACTTTAAGAGGCTTGGCATTTGCCGGGTCTCTTATTTTATTGGATATAAATTTATTATCTGGAGGATAAAGGGGAGATGGTGTCGAATAATTCCAATAAGATCTATAGTTATTTTCTATTAAATAAGAGGTAGAATCTATTTGAAGTTAACGCAATAATCAGGATATTATTAATATAAGGAAAAGCGTGAAAATTAGAACAATATAGCAAGTGATGTCGAACTAATGCCCGGCGTATTTGAATTAATAGAAATATTTCATAAAGGTTGAATGGTTGCAAAAGCAAGTGTGTGATACAGAAAAGCAGTCAATTTACGGCAACATGTTGAATGGTATCCATTCAATTTGCAAAAAAACAAGGAGGTCGAGGAAATGAAGAAACCACAGGTTTTCAGAATGTCCGCTTTGTTGCTTGCCTTACTACTGGTTGTTACAATTGGAGCGCTCAGTGGCTGCGGCAAAACGGATCAGGCTAAACCACAGCGCGACTACATATTGATTGGGCGGGTTAATCCGGCTACCGGTCCGTTAGCGGGCTTTGGTGTAGGAACGCCGTATATTGAAGAGCAGGCGATAGACGCCATCAATAAAGATGGTGGCATTTACATTGCCGAATACGGGAAAAAACTGCCTGTCAAAATGATTACCGTCGATTCTGAAAGTAATCCGACAAAAGCCTCTGAAGCTGCCAACAAGCTTATTCTTCAGGATAAGGTTGACATGTTGATTGTAGCGCATACCGTTGATACTGTAAATCCGGTTTCGGCGGCTGCCGAACGACATAAAATTCCTTGTATTTCCGTAGATGCACCGGGTGAAGCTTGGTTATCCGGCGGCCCGTATAAATGGTCGTTCCATGCCTTCTGGAAATCCGATTCTCAGGCAGATGTTTATATTGATACCTGGGATCTTCTGGCTACCAATAAAAAAGTAGGGCTTCTAGCTCCTAACGACCCGGAAGGACTGGCTCTGTCTAAAGTAATAAAAGAAAAGGCTGCGGCAAGAGGGTACACCGTTGTCGATCCTGGCCGCTTCCCTATGGGAACCAAAGACTACACCGCAATTGTCAATCAGTTTAAAAACGAAGGCGTGGATATTATCGTCGGCGTTATGATTACCCCGGATTTTGCTACCGCCTGGAAGCAATTTCACCAGCAGGGGTATGTACCTAAAGTGGTTACTATGGCAAAAGCACTGTTGTTTCCGACGGACGTTGCCGCTCTGGGCGACGATTTGGGTGTAGGTCTTGTGACGGAATTGTGGTGGACGCCGGTGCATCCGTATAAATCGTCCTTAACCGGACAGACCTCCGCCGAATTGGCGAAACAGTGGACCGAGGCTTTAGGCAATAAACAGACGACTTCCCCAATGGGTTACAAACATGCCCTGGTTGAAATCGCAATGGACGTGCTGAAACGGGCCCAGTCGTTGGATAGAGATAAACTCCGGGAGGCTATTAAGGCTACTAATCTGGATACGTTAGTCGGGCATATTCAGTATGATGACCAGAATTTCTGCGAAACCAAGCTGGTTGCCGGACAATGGAAGAAAGGAACTGCTTGGCCTTGGGAAACGATTATTATAAGCAATAAAAAGGCTCCGGAAATTCCTCTTTCCTCTGAAAGTTTGCAGTACATTCCTGGATCAAAATAAGAGATATGGAAAAACGGGTATCTGTGACCTTGCGGCTTGCAGATACCCGAGTTAATATCAAGTGCAGATGATGGAGGTGTTACCAGTGAATGTAGTGCTGAAAGTAGAAGATATTGGGATTTCGTTCGGCAGCAACCATGTGCTTAAGTCAATGAGTTTTGAATTAGGTGAAAACGAAGTGCTGGGTGTCATCGGCCCAAACGGCGCAGGTAAAACGGTCATGCTTAACATCCTGACCGGGATTCTTCGGCCTACAAAAGGAAAAATTACCTTTTTGGGCGAGGATGTTACGCAGAAGACTATTACCGAACGTTGCCGGATGGGCTTTGGGCGCACCTTTCAGGTACCTCGTCCGTTTGAAAAAATGACGGTGTTCGAGAATGTCATTGTAGGCGGGGTGTATGGCGACAGCCTTCGGGAAAAAGAGGCGAAGAAGCGCGCTTTAACCATTACCGAGATGATAGGACTTGGGGATAAGAGAGACTGGTTTGCAGGTAAGCTGGGACTTTTAGATAGAAAACGGCTGGAAATTGCGCGGGCGTTAGCCAGCAATCCCAAGATATTGCTCTTTGATGAAGTTGCCGGAGGTCTGACGGAGTCTGAGGTAAGTGACATCTTAGATATTGTCCGCATGGTCAAACGGCAGGGGGTAAGCGTGGTCTGGATTGAGCATGTACTCAAGACTATGCGGGAAGGCACCGACCGAGTACTGTGCCTTGCCGAAGGCCGGGATGTAGTATGCGGTCTGCCGGAAGAAGTTATGCAGTCAAAAGAAGTGCATGAAGTCTATTTGGGGGCTGAAGAAGAATGACAAATAGTAAATCGATGCTCTCTGTAAATCATTTAAACACGCATTATGGTGAGTTTCAGGCGTTGCACAATATCTCCCTGAATATAAGGAGCGGCTCGATTGTTTCTATTATTGGTTCCAATGGTGCCGGAAAATCGACGCTTCTGAATACTATCATGGGAATAAGCAAACCAACGAATGGATCCATTGTTTTAGACGGTAAAGAAATTGGGGGACTTCCCACCAATCAGGTTGTGGCCAACGGCATTTCGATGTCTCCTGAGGGAAGCCGTGTTTTTGAAAAAATGACGGTTGAAGAAAATCTGCTGATGGGCGCATATCTCAAAGAAGCCAGAAAGAAAAAGAATGAGAGCTTGGAAAAGGTATATACCCTGTTTCCCGTGCTAAGGGAAAAAAGGGAGCAGTCGGCTTCCTTTCTGAGTGGCGGCCAGCGGCAAATGCTTGCTATTGCCCGAGGGATTATGGCGAGGCCAATGCTTTTATTTTGCGACGAAATTTCTTTAGGCCTCGCGCCAGTGGTGATAAAGGACATCTATCAAAAGATTAAAGAAATAAACCAGGAAGGTATGACTATCGTTCTGGTGGAACAGGACGTGAAACGCAGCCTCAAGCATTCTGACTACAGCTATGTTATGCTTAAAGGCCAGATTGTTATGGAAGGAAACTCTTCTGAATTGTCGGAAGAAGAAGTTCGGGATGCCTATTTTGGGGTTAATAAATATGCAAAATACTAGGTAATGAATAACAAATGAGGAGAAAGGCACATGGAAATAGTACAATCGATAATAAACGGAATTTTGCTCGGGGGCTTATATTCTGTTATTGGTATTGGTATGTCATTGGTTTTCGGTATCATGGGCCTTACGAATTTGGCTCACGGTGATTTAGTTATCGTTTCAACGTTTCTGTGCATGATTATTGCCAGCCAAGTTACCGGTAGTATTCTTCTTGCTCTTCTTATTACCATAGTGCTTATGGCGATAATCGGATTTTTGCTGCAAAACTTCCTTATTAACCGGGTTTTGGACAAAGGCTCGGAACCGCCGCTCCTGGTAACTTTCGGAGTTTCCATATTCCTCGCCAATGTGTTGCTTTTACTCTTTGGTGCTGATGCGCGAACCATTCAGAGTCCCATCACTTCGAGCAATATCATATCAACCGAAATGTTTTCCATATCCGCTGTGTACTTTGTGAATTTTTTGGTAGCGGTATTGGTGATTGGCGCGCTACATTATCTTCTGCAGTATACTTACTTTGGCCGCTCTATCCGTGCTACTTCCAATGATGTTACTGCAGCCGAACTTATGGGGGTAAACACAAAGAAAATTTATACTTATACCATGTGTTTGGCTATGGTTTCGGCGGCTATTGCCGGACTCTTAGTTGGCATGACTTTTGTCTTTTATCCGTCGACAGGTACGCAGTATCTGATTATTGCCTTTGGGGTAGTAGTTATCGGCGGGATGGGCAGTTTGCTGGGAACCTTGGTCGGCGGCATCATTCTGGGGTTGGCTCAACTGCTCGGAGCCTACTTCTTTGGCGCAGGCTATCAGCTGTTGGCTGGCTACATTGTGCTGCTTATCATATTGACGATTAAGCCGGAAGGTTTGTTATCTACAGCGGCAAGAAAATGAACGGTAAAATGCTAGGAGGTGTTGACGAATCATGCAAATAGGAGCTAGAAACGATGTAAGCCATACGCTAAAATGGGTATGCTTAGCCCTGCTCTTAGCCATTTTTTTCACGTTGCCGCTATGGGCCCCGGAATATTTTGTTATGGTGTTTAGCCTGATTTTTCTCTACATGGCCTTGGGGCAAATGTGGAATCTTTTGGCAGGGTATACCGGACTGGTTTCACTGGGCCAGCAGATTTTTATCGGGCTCGGCGGTTATTCTTTGGCAGTAATCACCGAACTATACGATTTGCCCATGCTTTTGGGACTTGCTGTCGGCGGGGTTGCTTCGGTGCTCTTTGCTCTGGTTATCTCTCAGCCTATTTTTAAAATGAAGGGAGTATATTTTACTATCGGCACCTGGATTGCGGCGGAAGCACTTGCTGTGTTTTTCAGTAACTGGACCTATGTCCGTTCCGGCCAGGGGTTCAATATTACGGCCTCGTATGATTTGACTACGATAGATATTTATTACGTTGCCGTAGTAGTGGGCCTTAGTTCGGTCGCATTGGTATACTTTCTCTTGCGTTCCCGGTTAGGGTTAGCCTTAATGGCGATGAGGGATAATGAAGCGGCTGCGGAAACAATGGGAATTGAATTGTATAAAACCAAATTGAAATGCTTCCTTCTTTCGGCCTTTGTTACCGGAATAGCCGGTGGGGCGTTGTATCTCTCTATTGCTTACATTCAACCGTTCGCAGCTTTCAGTATTGACTGGACGGTAGCTATGGTGTTTATGGTTATTATCGGTGGGATTGGAACACTGGAAGGTCCAATTATTGGAGCGATTGTTTATGTCGTATTAAAGCAGTTCCTCTATGGCTATCCGGGGATTAGTATGATTATCTTAGGCGTATTGGCTGTGGCTATTATCTTACTTGCTCCGAAGGGGATTATGGGAACTTTGCACGATAAGTACGGTTTTGAAATTCTCTCATCCAGACGGCGTTCCAAAGATGTAGAACCTACGGTATAGCATTATTAAAAATCCCCGGGCAATATTGTCCGGGGATTTTTAGCAAGTATTATATAGTATTAAACGGGGAAACTTTGTTGTGAGGATGAATTAGAAGGTTGTCACAATTTGCTGTATATTTTTTGTTGACAATAAGATGCGCAGTTTGTTATAATTTTAAATGTGCCGGACACGGAGGGGTGTCCGAGTGGTTTATGGAGCTGGTCTTGAAAACCAGTGATCCCGCAAGGGACCGTGGGTTCGAATCCCACCCCCTCCGGCGGCAGGGGGATAATTATATAGGTTGTTTTTACGGAGTGGTACTCAAGCGGCTGAAGAGGACGGTTTGCTAAATCGTTAGAGGGGGTGACCCCTGCCAGGGTTCAAATCCCTGCCACTCCGCCATACATAAAGATTGACGCCAATGGTGCGCAATATAAATAAAAGACAGGCTATCAAGCCTGTCTTTTTGCATTGTAAAGTTAGGGGGCAGGGATGC
>JAGGAE010000073.1 GCA_017889725.1 Bacillota bacterium
ATAATTAACCCTCATCCAGGCATCCATAATAAAGTAACCCATACCATACTGGGTACCAAAGGTTTCAGTAAAAAAGAGGACCGAAACAGCGGTAGCCATGGCGACACGGAGCGACGTCAGAATTTTCGGCAATGACGCCGGAATAAGGATTTCCCGAAAGACGGCTATTTTACTCGCCCCCAGGGAGTACAAAGAGTAATAAGTCTCTTGGGGAATTTCTTTTACCCCGTCACGCACAGCCACGGTAACCTGAAAAACAACAATAAAAAAAATCATAAGTATTTTAGATTCTTCCCCCAGGCCAAACAGCACCATAAATACCGGCAATAACGCAACCTTGGGAATGGGGTAAATCAGATATATGACAGGAGCCAACACCTTGTCCCACTGAGAAAAGTAGCCCATGCATAAACCTAACGGGATGCCGGCGGCAATCGCCAAGCTAAGCCCTGCCACCAAACGCCACACGCTATACAAAACATGAACCGATAGTTTCGGCACAAAAATTTGCACAAAATTACCCGCCACCTGCCAGGGAGCCGGAATTATAGGCCTATGTAGCGCCATTGCCCACACTTGCCAGAGACAAATAACAAGGATTATCCCATAAACATACCAACGCGTATTGTTCTTTTTCTTCATTTTGCCCAATCCTTTTGTATCATCTGTCGTAGGAAAACGCAGAATTCGAAAAAGTCAGGATGCCTTTCCCTGTTCTCTAGTCCAAATAAAGGGTTATCAATTATCTTACGGATAGTGCCGGGAAAAGGTGACATTATGATGATCTTGCGTCCCAGGTAAACCGCTTCCTCTACTTGATGCGTAACCAGCACTGCCGATACCGTGTGTTCTCGCCACACCGACAGAAATACTTGTTGCATGTCTTCCCGGGTCATTGCGTCCAGAGCGGAAAATGGTTCATCCATTAATAAAAGATCAGGTTGTAATAAGAATGCGCGCGCAAGCGCTACCCGCTGCTGCTGCCCTCCGCTTAATTCGCCAGGAAAACGTTTTTCCAAACCGGCTAATCCCAGTTCATCCACCAGCTTCCGGAACGCCGCCATATCAAGGTTTTGCTTACCCTGTTTGATTCTTGCTGCCAGTAAAATATTCTCCTGTACAGTCCTCCAAGGCAAAAGGCCGTAATTTTGCGGGATAAAGCCGATCCGTTGCCGGATAGGCGCCACACTATGGCCATCAATCATTACTGTGCCTTGGTATTCATTTATAATCCCGGCTAACAGCTTTAAGAGAGTGGACTTCCCACACCCCGACGGGCCGATCAAGGCGCAGGTTTGCCCTGACTCCATCGCCAGATTTATATCAGTAAGAACTACCTGTCTGCCCGTTGGCACCGGATAACTTACTGTAACATCATTAAGCTCAATCATCCTTCGCTACCGAACAAACCGGTCATCCACCAAATCCCGATAACCATACTGAGCCGTTAGCATTTTCTTCGCACTCATCCAATCCAGCACATCCTGAATTTCTTCCGGTCTTGGCGCTGCCGCTTTCGGATAGGCAGGTAGCGTAAGAATCCCTTTTATCGCCTCGGGAAAGCCACCTTGTTCAATTAAAATATCCATATACTCCTCTTGAGGATGGGCCGCGATATATTCTACGGCTTTGTTATAAGCCCGGTACAGGGCTTGTATTTCTTTTTCTTTCCCGGTAACAGCCTGCCTGGTAAAGACAACTACGCTGGGATTCCTATTCATTTGCTGTGTATCTCTTATTACTTTTGCACCGTTTTTAATGGCTACGCTTACCACCGGTTCAGGTAGTACGGCAGCCTCAAGCTTGCCGTTTTGCAGCATTTCCAGGCGGACTGGAATTTGCGGTATGACGACTTTATTGATACTGTCGGAGGACATCCCCCCATCCGCCAACATTTTATCAGCAACATATTCAATGGCGGTGTTTTTGGAAACCGCCACATCTTTCCCCTGTAAATCGCTTAGACGGTTTATCCCCGACGCTTTATTGGCAACTAATTTATAATTGCCAACAGAAGCCGAGGTTATCACAATGTCAAAGCCGCCGGCTTTATCAAAACCAACCCCTTGCATATCGGAAATACTGCCGTCAATCATGCCGCTTTGCAGCGCACTTTCCCGGTCAAGCGGGCTGGAAAAAGTCTTTAGTTTGACATTGAGGCCTTCCTGAGTGAAAAACCCCTTCTCCTGAGCAATAATAAAAGGTACCGCATCTAACGATGGCATAAGTCCGATACTTAACTCCTGCAATTCCTTAGGCTTTTCCGTCTCCTGCTTAGGAGAATTGGCGCATCCTCCCAGTACAGCTGCTGCAACAACGGCAAGCATAAGGCTCGCGACAAGTTTCTTCATTTACTGACCCCCATTTTATTCTTGTATCTCTTCTAGAAGTTTTACGGCCTGTTCGGCCGGCAGTTCCTCAACCGCCCTGAGCCGACGCTCAATCGTCCGGGACTTGCGGGTGGCAGTGTCAATGGAATTACTGGCTTCCTGTAATTTTTTCTGCGTTTTCTCCAGCATATCGCCGAAACGGCCAAACTCCGTCTTGACCGCTCCCAACAAAGCCCATACCTCACTCGAACGTTTTTCGACCGCTAAGGTTTTAAAACCCATTTGCAGACTGTTCAAAAGCGCGGCTAGGGTGGTCGGCCCGGTAACGACTACGCGGTATTCTCTCTGCAAGGTCTCACAGAGTCCCGGACGTCGAAGCACTTCCGCATACAGACCCTCCACCGGCAAAAATAATATTGCAAAATCCGTAGTATGAGGCGGATCGATATACTTGCTGCAAATGTCTTTTGCCTCACTTTTAATTCGGGCTTCCAAATTTTTCGCCGCTTCATCCGCGAGCGACTGATTGGCCTCGTCTTGGGCATCCAAGAGACGCTGATAATCTTCCTGCGGAAACTTGGCATCCACCGGCAGCCAAATCGCCTCCTCATTCGCATCGCGTCCTGGTAGTTTAATGGCAAACTCTACCCGGTCATTGCTGCCCTTTCTGGTGGCAACATTTTGGGCGTATTGATCCACTGTCATTATCTCAGCCAGAAGTGCCGCCAGATGGATTTCCCCCCAGATACCTCTGGTTTTTACATTAGTTAACACTCTTTTGAGATCCCCTACGCCTACGGCCAGCATTTGCATTTCTCCCAACCCCTTGTGAACCAATTCCAGCCGCTCACAAACCAATTGGAAGGATTGTCCCAAACGCTGTTCCAAGGTAGCATGTAATTTTTCATCTACGGTTTGACGCATAACCTCTAGTTGCCGATGATTATCCGCCTGCAGCAACTTTAAGCGTTCCTCCACCGTTTGGCGCAAACCATCAAGTTTTTGCTCGTTCGCCTGAGTGATCGCCAGCATCTGCCGGGAGAACATATCCGCCTGGCGGGTCTGCAAGCCGGCAATATCCGACATCCGTGCCAGTACCGAATCATTAAACTGCCTTAGCGAGCCGGTATATTCCCGGCGGGTTTCCATAATTTCCTGCTTAACTGAGCGCTCCAACCGCTCCTGGCTTTTTTCCCAGGCTGTCCAAAGAGCATTCATTCCTTGCCCCCGTAGTAAGAGCAGAACAAGTAAGACCACTGCTAAAATATTTAAAACCACCGACACTCCCAGGAGCATCTCCATCCTTTTTCCTCCATTTTCGCTACATGTATTGTTGTATATTTTCCATAACAACAAGCAGAATCCTTTACCAGAAAAACACCGGGATAGATTGCCTTTATATTGATTACACTAACTACAGTGCTAAAATACAGCCAGCTATCATACAGGAGGTGGCAGCATGACTAAAAAAAGCCGGGATGAATTTACCGACAAGAAAAGCGGTTCCGGGTCCACGCCCTCAGACCGTACAAACACGGCTTCCCGGAATGCTAAGCCTAAATGATACGGTTTGGCGAACGACGTATATGTAAAAAACTACTAACCTGGAGGGAGTTTTTATGATTAAAAAAGATACAACGCTCGATACAGGCTATGGTCCTAACAATCCCGAGCCACTGGAGTTTAAAGAATCAGCCGCTGACGACGAAGCGGATGCTTTCCTCGGCAGTGACGAATATATTAACGGTAAAAGTTCTACCGGCAAAGATCAGGGAAAATCCCATATGCCCTGTAAGAATTCAGTACCTACCTGAGGACGGATTTATCCGTCCTCATTTTTTGTCCAATTCTTTTCTAATCTCTTTCAAATATTCGGTGATTACAGTTTTATATTCGTCCGGCGCAAAAACCGCTCCCCAGCCAATTTGCCCCTGGAACAAACCGTTATACGCAGTATCATGATAACTTCTGATGACATGAGGAATCTTGTCTCGTTCTAAAAAATCAGCCATAATCTGCGCCTCAAATTCATTCTCCAGAATCGCTAAACGTACTAAATCCGCCATCTTGTCCTCCTATCCAATACTCTCCTCATTATACTCTTCTTTGGCGTCAACCGCCAAATGCGCAAAAAAAATACCCGCTATGCGGGTAAACGCTTATGAACTATACCTCCGAGCGCCGATATAATGCTCGACATAGAAGGTATCGTTTAAATTGGACACCGTAACTTTAGCGGCCACCGAACTGGCATGAATAAACTTTCCGTCCCCCATATAAAACCCGACATGGGAAGCGCCCGGTTTATAGGTGGTGAAAAACACCAGATCGCCTGCTTTAAGATCGCTCTTGTCTACCGGGGTACCAATCGCAAATTGTTCCGCTGCCGTCCGGGGTAACGTAATGCCGTTTTCTTTCATTACATATTGCGTAAACCCTGAACAGTCAAGTCCATCAGGGGTTACTCCGCCCCAGACATAAGGAACACCCATATATTTTTTAGCCGTAGTAATGATCGGCGTGTCACTCCCCGCCGGGCTGCCGACAGTGCTGGCTCCCAATACCTTAGTAGGCGTAATTGCCACCGGATTCGTACCAGTTAAGTTTCCAAACAAATTCCCTAACAGCAATCCTAACAGAATATTAACTATCCCATTTCCGGAAGAACTTCCGCTGGTAGTCGGTTTCAAGATATCCGCCAGTGACGGAGCTGCCAATACCGGTGTCGTAGCCATAAACGTAAACGTCATTAAAAGTATCAATACTATCGAAAACTTATAGCGTTTCAAATCCCCACCTCCTTGCAAAAAAAGTTAGACTGAGCGCAAAACCCAGCCTGTCTATAATAGCATACGTTAAGTTATTATGTAAAGTAATTTGTGTAAAGGGATCTTGTATTACATAAATATAAAAAAATATACAGGCAGCAAAATAAATTGCCAAAACACGCTGACAACAAAGCGGTAAACTTTAGCCTCCTGCGCTTGACCTCACCGGAGACTTAAAGTTTACCGCCAGTCCTTAAGCTAAACCCCTTTATTGCTTCTTTGGTTCCTATTACGATTCTATCCGGCCGTATTTAA
>JAGGAE010000074.1 GCA_017889725.1 Bacillota bacterium
TGGTGTCCTGGGCGAGATTCGAACTCACGACCCACGGCTTAGAAGGCCGACCAAGGCTGTTTTTAAGGTATTCACCCAGGCCGTTGCACCCACTAACAAATCCATCAATATCAATACTTACCGCACATTTTCACCCTTTGCTAACTATGCCTAAATACGCCAATCATTGCACCCAAATCGCACCCACATTGCACCCGTGAGTAACTGCTATAGAAATACTTGTTACTCAATTAGGTATTAAAAGTCCCAACCAAACCACTTTTTTAATAGTGGCTTTATGCTAACAGTAAACTTAAAATCAGGAACTTTCAACGTGACACCTCCTATAATAGAAAAGCCCCGGCAAACGCCAGGGCCATTATTTACGCCGTCAACTTCTCGACGGCAATACTTCAATATCCTTTTTCCTTTTCAATCCCAAAATCCTGCCGGTATTCTTAGCAGCGGCAATAGTTGCCCCCGATCCGACAGAATGGTGTATAAAAATAAAAATTCCGGTACTCTCGGAGCGCTTATTCATATTTTATCGATATACGTTGCAGAATTTCTGCACACTCTGATTTAGTTAATAATTCGACTTCTTGTAGAGATTTCACGGTATCTTTAAGCACTTGAACAAAATCAGGATCATCCTTGGCGTATTCCCCTATTGCTTGCCCGTCATAATCCAATTCATCAACTAATAACCGATACTTTTTCTTTATCAGCGAATAAAAGTTAGCATTTGGCTCTACAAGTGTTTTAATTTCATCCAAAGTAAATGATACAATTGGAATTGACGTTTTTAAGAACAGCTTTTTCCTTTTTCCTTCCCCATACCTCCATCCTTTTCCGCCAATTCCTTTTAACGATACAAAAATGCCTATACCCGCCATGTTACTTTTGCACAATTCTACTAATTTGGTTACCATACCAACACTAATAGACGAAGACACCATATTCTTACACTCACATATAAAATAGCATTTTAAGTCTTGCACTACTTGTGGCGAAAGGATTTCATTAAATTTCACATCTAAGTCTATTTCGTTATCTGTAGTAAGAGCTCGTGAAACACTAATAACATTTACAAAGCGAGAAAATACAAATTTCATAAGATCTTCAAGAAGATTCCCTTTTTCCTTATTACGTATTGCTGGCCAGCTCTTCGATTTCTCAACAGCATCAATAAAACTAATAAACCGATCTATTTCCGCACCATCATTATAAAAAGGCCGCCATATAGTATCGTCACCAGCATTTTCCATCACATCTTGAATGCTATCAAAAGACATGCTAGAAAGCAAATCTTTCAATTGTTTTTGTTTTTGATCCATTATTTTTTATCCTTATCATGTCGCCTATATCCAAATTTCGCATTTATTGCATCGAATTTATGGCCGCATTGATCGCAAACAGTACACGTCTCTTCAACCGAAAAACTATTCAAATCTTCTAGCGAGGAAAAAACAACATAGTGCTCCGCATCCTCAAGAGGGTTACTACAAGGGACTATAATGTAATATTCCATTATCCCTTGCGCGACAAGCTCACCCAGCACCCGTTTTGCAAATTCTACAGTTAACCCAGTTTTTCTCGCAAACAACGATGAGGATATCGTATCATTGCGCCTTAGTGTAACAATAAAATCATTAATCTGTTTGAGCACCGATGGCGCTAGATTGTATTTGCTCTCTATACTCGACAAGTTTAACAATGACATCACGAATTACCTCCTCATTCGTAAATTTTGTTGTGTTACTCTTAATTAAATAATAATCAGCGCATGACGAAATATAAAATCGGTAAGTTTCGTTATTTCTATTACATTCAATACCTAATTGTGTAAGATCAGCATTTGCTCTCGTGGCTTTTGCCACCTTAGCGGCTCTTCCCTCATTCAATGAACCATTTTTAGCACCTACATAAACAAAACTATTAACTTGATCACCTTTTAATTCAAAAACCCGATAAGAGCAAGAAGCTTCCTCGTTTACTCCATATTTGTCAATAAGGATACTTTCAAAAGCTAGTTTTACTTCTTCGGATACATAAGCAAACGCAGACGGATCATCTAATTCAAAATTACTTAGTAAATCAGCCACTACCTCTTCAATATAAGGAATTGCTTTCATATACTCTGCTGTCACTTCTGGATTATTATGGTGAGTTCCCTCTTCCGCTAATAAATCTAGAGCTTGCGTTATCCAACCAGGCGTCTTAATAGAAAATTCGCCTATAAAATCTCGCATTTTAGTTAGGTAATATTCAGCAATAGGTTCAAATCCATTTTTATTTTTAGATACATTATCTACTGAAATCATATTAGCAGTAGGATTAATTGAAATCACAATATTGTTTAATCCGTAATCTACAATAACATTTGCATAATATACTTGTTTTTCAGGTATTGCCTGCACCATATCACCAATTTTAATCTTCTTCATAACTGCTGCTGGAGATAAAAAAGTAAAAACCCCTCGTTTTCTATCTTCTTCTAAAACAAAATTAACTAATATGGTTCCCTGCAAATTTTCAATTGAATATTCAGTTATATCAGATATAATATTTTTAATTTGCGATTCTAGATTGCGAAGCATACCTTCAGTAACGGAATGAGTCCTAAGTTCATAAACATAGAAATGATTATTTCCATTTAATTGGTGGAGTGATAACCATGCCTTGAATTCTTCTAACTCTATCTTTCCCTCATCTACCAAATTTAAAACACTTTCGATTACCTTTCCCTTCCCAAATCCTTTAGCTAACTCCTCCGAAAGTGTTTTAAAGTGCTTTAACTGTGTATGAATTTGTAAAAGAGATGTAATACTTTCTCTTTGGCTTTTCGTTAGATAACCATTATTCATCAATGTGCCCCCATATCAAATTTATCGTAATAATTCAAGGAGTTTTTAAGTAGATTTTATCCCTAATGATAAATTTTGGCAACACATATTTGTTTAAATTTATCCTTAAATATCTGTATATGAAAACCTCTCGACTATAAAACATCCGTGGGAGACTCCACGTCTATTTCTTACCAAATATTTTTCTAATCAAACAGCTAATATCCACCATAACCTTAAAATCCGGTATCTTCATGCAGCCCCCTCCAACGCTTTCAATAAATCAGCGGGCGTCACACAATCCGCATATACCCCCGGCAACACATCCACCCCGCCAGCGCGAAGTATTCGGGTTACTGCCTCCGAACAATTAACGGTAATCTCACCGTCACCGGGAACATTGGCCCCTGTCAAATCGTGCAGGCCTCCATTGATACAATCGATGTACCCATACGGCGTATTGAGTAACCGACGAGCTTCTATCTCTGCCCCTTCCATGTCTGGCACGTCAACAGCAATTATTTTCGTTTCTAACCCATCATATGTAGTAGCAAGCGACTTTACAAACCCCGAAGCCACCGCCTCCAACAGCGAATCAAACATAAATATTCCGGTATGGCTTGGGTTATGCCCCCTACCTTCTACTGCATCAATAACTTTGCCTATCCAATTATGTCCGAAGTAAAACAGAACATTTACCTTCATTATATATCTCCTCCCCACATATAAAGAAAAGGCCCGATCATTTGACCGGGCCCGCAGTGATTAAGATATTTTGTCTTTTAGTTCTTCAATCCCACTTTTCAGTCCGGCAACGATTCCAGCAAGAGCCCCGGCTAAAGCGGCAATTTCAACAGTATTTCTTACCTTAACCCAAGGGCTGGAAGTAGTAGAAATTTCAGCAGTTAATTCTTTGATTTTGCTATTGATAGTATCGGCAATAGTGGTAGTGGTTTCCGTTGAAGTAGAAACAAGGCTCGTAATAGCGGCGGTTTCGGCGGCAGTAGTAGCCGCATCGGAAATAGTTGACACAGTAGATTCCCCCTCTGTAGTTGTAGTAGTGGTTTCAGCAGTTAAACTAATAGTTCCAGTGGTAGTGGTGTCGTCGGTAATCGCTAGCGTAACGCTTGCACTGGTATAACCGGATAGAGCAGCGGTAAAATCATAGTTCCCGGCGTCCAATCCGGTTACGGTTGCTACCCCTGTGCTATCGGTTGTAGCTTCACATGATACGCCGCCTACTGCATAGGTGATAATGGCCCCTTCTAATACATTTGTTCCGTCATTGACGGTAATAGTGGCTGTTCCTGCCATGTTAAAACACTTCCTTTTACATTTTATATATATCCACCGCAATACGCGGCTGATAGTCCGCAACCCATAAGGTATGGCCCTTTTAGTCTCGGCTTCGGCGAAACTAAAAATCGCCACTTTAGCAGCTTCCATTTCAGACTGCACAAAGGGCGATTTAGCAAGGTATTCTATTATTTGCTCAAGCTGTGCTGGTGTCATAAGCTCCCCAGCATTTCATACAAAGTTTCCCCCGGGCATGCCGTAGCCACTTGAGGATTATCCACTATCTCGGCTACCTCCCGGTGTCCTATTATTTTTGCCTCAGGATACTTTTCCTTTAAGTCCACAATGTTGTCTTTGAGGGCTTGAATCTGTGCTTCTGTCGGGGTGCCTACGCCTTCAAAGTTACCCTCCAATGAAACACCAACAGAACAATAATTCAATCCCTCCGCATGAGCGCCAATGGCCCAATCCGGCCTGCCTTGTACCGTTGTGCCATCGCCTTTAATAACCCGGTGGTATCCGATACCATTCCAGCCTAAATTGCAGTGTTCTTGGAATATCTCATCGATGTCCTGCATCTGCGGGCCAGCGGTGTGGTGGATAATAATATAGTTAGTTGAATTCCTACCACTAAAGCCATGAGGCCAAGGCCAATCTTTTGTAATGATGTTCATGCCTATATACCCTCCATTCCGTCAATTCTTTTATGAGCCGATTTCGTGCTTTCCTCTACCGCAACAAGGCGTTTGTCGATATTCTTTTGTTCTTCGGACAAATTATTGAGCATAGTTTCCATTTTATCAATAGCCTTTTGCAGCGTTTCAATTGCCCCTTGCAGCGGCTTAACTATCAGCAATTTGACTATAACCGCTGCAAATCCAATAACCGTAATAATCTGAACGGTGTTATTTAAATTTAGCTCCACAGCCCCACCCCTTAAAAATGGCATAAAAAAACCGCTATTTAACGGCACGGTTCCCTTGATTTATTTATCTTCATTTCCCACATTTCAACATCAAGAAGCAACTATGGTTAATTTACCTGTTGTGCTATTGCCCCTCTTCGCCTTCTAGGACTTCAGCATAGCAACCAATGTAGCCAGTGGTATAACCTACCCCGTTTAAAACCACTACCCAGCCTCCAAGGGTTCTTGCCGTAATATTCTGGGCATCATTATAACCAGATGATTCAGCAAACGGCTCAACGCCATAATAAGAACTACCATTATAAAATCTTCCAACACAAGGCAGTTCGTTCGTCCCATTCGCATCCTGCGCCCAGTGAAATTGTCGCACGCCTACCATACTTATAATCTGTATCGTTATATTCAATAATCTTACTACCGTTTGTACGGGCGAAAGCCAAAGCAACACTACTCGAAGGAAGCATATCATCAATAATGGATCTGCGTCCTGTCTCCATTAACTCAGTGTAATAGTAATTAATTTCAGCTTGAGACAATTCGGAATTAACAAACATGGCATACTCCATTTTACCTGTAAACCCAGTAGTATACGTTGTAGGTTCATATCCTAAATAAGCCGCCCCACTTGTTGTATTGGGGGTTGTTATAGTAGTTGTTAATGCTTTTTGACCTGAATTTTGATAAATAGTCATAGTAGTTCCGTTTATAGTAACAGCGATAAACACCGGAGTACCAAGAGGTATTTGACTTGTTCCAACGGTAACATCACTTGCACCTTGAACATAAGTGTAACTAAGGTATCCACTGGTATTAATACCCAATAAGATTCCTGTTGTACTGGAGGTTCTATTGCTAAATAAAACTCTGAATGAACTATATGAATCAATTTTTATAACCCCTACATAAGTAAAGGTACTTGCTACAGCAAAAGAGCCTAATGAAACATATCCAGCAGTGAACTTCCTTGCATAAGTCAAACCTATATCAGATGTAACTCCTGCCGTGGTATTTGTCGCTGTCCCTGTTAATGCAGAAGTAGTATTACTGTCTGCTATGCTTGTTCCTGATGATTCGCTGAACAGATATTCATGATACTCCGAAGAATAAGCACTCGGTACGGTTGGAGCGGTTGCGCCACTTTTAGTATAAAAACAAGGTAACATGAGAGAGTTTGCCATTGCACCTAGTTTTGCAGCAGAACGTGTTTTTGTGCGCAGTTCTAAAAAGTGGCACGTGATATACGAATTATAAGTTGTATAGCCTATTCGTTGCCCGACATACATTGAATAGGTTAAAGTTGTTGATATAGTCCAAGATGCTTTATAAACTAAATTCCCGTTTACATATATGTAGACATACGAACCATCATACTGAATAGTGACTAAATATGTCTTACCTACTTCAACCTTGAATGTTGTTGTAATATCATTGCTATATCCATATATAACTAAATACCCGGATGTTGAAATAAGACAATTAAATAAGGCACTAGAAGAATTTGCTCCGTAGGAAAATAAAGTATTATCAGCAGAGGTAGAAATCTTATTCACTGTAAACATAAAATTAATTTCTCTTTCTGCCGCACCGCTTGGAAAATTCGTTGTATTCGCACCTACGAAATAACCACTTGTCCCATCTAGCTTCAGCGCATAATCCCCACACCAGCCAGCCACAGTCGACACGCCGCCTGTAGGTGTTAAATCATTCGCCACCGCAGAGCTAGAAACGCCATACGCCGAATTTGGAATTACTGCACCGCTTGTTGTCTGGTTAAATTTCCAAAATCCAACGGTGTAGTTATCGAGAAAACTTGTCGGGTAAGCCGTCGTAACATAACCCAAATCACCGGAAGCATTTGCATAAATCAAGTTCGCAGATTGTGTTGGCAAAGTCACTGACCCAGAACCTACTGCAACGGGAGTGTTATCTATAACTATTGTTCCACTTGCCAACGTTGCTACCAAACTGGATATACTCGACATTTTCATTCCAGAGGCAATATAATCCCCTTGCCCCAAAGGAAATGCTGACATTTCCGTGCTGGTTGAGGATAGAAAATAATTAATCTCCCTTGCTCCGGAAGAAGTCATTTCATATATGCCAATATCCCCCGCCGCCGTTGTCCGATTCTGGCTGTTTTGCAGGATTAACGAAGTTGAATTATAGGTCAATGTCCTGGCCGTAGCCCACCGAATAACCACAATCCCGGCTATCCATCCGGTAATTTTCGTTACGGCTTCTGTGCCGCTGACGACAAAGGAATTACTGCCGCTGGTCAACGTAACTACACCGCTTGAACTGGTGAGGCTGACCGGATTGGGTGTCTTAATAGCCCCAGTCATTGTACCGCCAGCAAGTGGCAAAGCAACATGATTTGTCCATGTGATAATTCCTGTAGAACTATTAATATTGCCTATTGTTACCCATGCCGTATTACCGCTGTTCATTTGTTTTACTAAATGGTTGCCACTATCCAGCCAAATCATTCCAGCAACGGAATACCCTAATGTTAACGGGTCATTTGAACCGTAAAACATGGATTGAACCGCCTGAATTGCAGCATTAAATCCGGTACGTACAGCCTTCCCTGTTCCGTTGGCAACCGTAGTTGTTGCTTGTGACATTTCCTCAACTAGTTCCACGTAACAGCAGCCATAATTGTTTCGACCTCGGCAGCAGTCGTAGCGCCATAAACCTTTTCTTGATACGCCCATAGCTTAGCCTTAACGCTTGCTAACATGGTTTGCATATCTGTACTAAGCGTGATAATCTGATCAGCCGTGTGAGCATACTGTTGTTTTGTGCTGTCATCGGCAGTACTGCTTGCTTTAGCCCGAATGGTAATGCCGGACGGATATAATGTAGCAAACTGAGTAGACGAAGCAACCGCTAGCAAAGATGCCGCTGTGATTTGGGATTGGGTGCTTGTGTCAGAATCATACCATAGGGCTGTCCCTGTTGCCGAGCTAGAAAACCCAGCGATATATTCAGCCGCCGC
>JAGGAE010000012.1 GCA_017889725.1 Bacillota bacterium
TCCTGAATATCGACATCGGTAACTTGGGCTTCGAACTCTACCTGACCGCCAAGCGCAATAATACGCTCGCGTATTTTTATTACGACTTGCCTAAGCTTATCCGTGCCTACATGAGGCTTGTGGAGATATTTTATTTCAGGCGGCGCACCAGCGGCGACAAACGCCTCCAACACCTGAGACATGCGCGGATCATTTACCCTGGTGGTAAGTTTACCGTCGGAAAATGTGCCCGCCCCGCCTTCACCAAATTGCACATTGGATACCGGATCAAATTCGCCGGTTTGCCAGAACCGGGCAACGTCTTTACTGCGCCTGTCCACATCCCGCCCCCGTTCCAGCACCAAAGGACGATACCCATACTCGGCCAGCCTGAGGGCCGCAAAAAGTCCGGCCGGGCCAGCCCCCACTACCACCGGAGGATGATCCAGTCCGACTCCCCCCCGATCCAGGTCGGGCAAAGGTTCCTCATTTTTTTGTCGAACATCCCTGTCACCCTTGAGCCGGGAAAGAACTTGGCCTTCCGCCAACTTTACCTCAACATCCAGCGTATAAACAAAGCTAATATTATTTTTTCGGCGGGCGTCAACCGCCCTCCGGACAATAGTAACCTCCGCCACCGAAGAAAGCGGCAGCTTCAACCTTTTGGCCGCAATCTGCGATAAAGGCATATCTTCCTGTACGGGGACCCGCATATTAGTAATTCTCAGCAAACAAAATCTTCTCCTTAATGCCCGGAGTTTACGTGAATTTCAACAAAGACCGATTTTTGCAGCGCCGTTATCCCGTCTTTGAATTGCAGCTTACTTTCTTTTTCGGTATTCGCACTCACATCCGATACGTTGACAGGCTCTGTATATATAAAATCAACATTGGCCAATGCAGCCGGAGCCCCGGTTATCTCTATCTGAGCCGGTTTGATAATAATTTTCTCTAATGATAACCCATTTGCCAGTCGGCCATACATAACAGGTTTGATTTCTACCAGCTTTTTTCCTAATCCTACGGACAACTTCGCTGAAACCGCTACTTTTTCCGGTGTTATTGTCACACCACTTATGTCACGTCCGTCTTTTCCCAGGAGAATTGGAACAATCTCAACCGAAAGGCTGTCGGTTTTCCCAGACAAATCCAGTGGCAAAATCACTTTCTCAACCGCAGCCACTATGTGGCGCGGCCCTTCCAGTGTGATATGTTCCGGGTCAGCAACCACCTTTTCTAAAAGTAGCCCCGGTGCCAATTCGCCGGAAAACTTAACTTCAACAGGCAATTTACGGCTAACCATTTCCACTAGGCTGACCTGCACCCGCTCAGGCGACGCTTCAACCAATTCAGTGTTCGTCGGCAATTCTGCATGTACGTTTACGGTATGTTGGCCTTCCGCCATACCTTTCATATCCGCATAGGCTTTGATATCTTTTGCCTGTAAGGCGGCTAGGACGCTGCGCGTACCGCGTATTTTAATTCTAACGGTTTCGGTAGCATCATGTACGACAAGGGATGTAGCAACATTGCGTACTTCCATCGGCACAGAAAATACCGCTTCAATCGGCGGATTTTGCTCATTGCCTACATATACCCACAAAGCAAACGCAAATAGAAGCGCTAATATTCTCGCTGTGAGGTGGCTGACACGACCTTGTTTCATCATGACAACCTCCGGTTAAAAAAGTCGCTAAAGGTGGATGGCTTGGTTGTATAAAGCGGCTGCAAATAGTCCTTTAGTCCTTGCGGTTCAATATAGCGCTCCAGGAAGCCGCCAACGGCTATGGAAATAATGCCGGTCTCTTCGCTGACCACTATCACCAGGGCATCCGCCTGTTCACTTAACCCCAGAGCCGCCCGATGCCGGGTGCCCAGTTCTTTGCCCAGAGTACGGGCATCCGAAAGAGGCAAAATACAACCTGCAGCCATAATCCGGTTGGCCCGGATGAGTACGGCCCCGTCATGCAGCGGGGAATTAGGTACGAATATATTGTTCAACAATTCGTTAGATACTAAACCATCAATGCGTGTTCCCGTCTCTGCATAGTCGTTTAAACCGGTTTCCCGTTCAAATACAATAATCGCCCCGGTTTTATTCTTAGCAAGGGCTGAAATACAACCGGCAGGGCAACTAAAACTACAGTCATCGTCTTCTGCAGCAACCAGTTAATGACGTTCAGACTCAGCCATTTACTGATAAGCGTCGCTACCAGCAGCACAATAAGGCCCTTTAAGAGAGCCACGGCCCGCGTATCCCGAATCATAATATATATTTTATATAAAACCGTTGCTACAATTAATATATCAATAATATCAAGCCAGCCGATGATTGACATAATCCCCTGTATTTGTTGCAGCATATCTCTTCTCCTCGGCACATACTAGATAGAACTATTCTACCCAAAAAGAGGAAAAACCTTTTCACAATGTTTTTCCTCAAAAAAATAACTGCAAACTTAAAGGAAAAAGACTTGACCTTAAGGAAAAAGACTTGACCTTGAGCCAAGTCTATCTATCCATGCCTAAATTTTGGCCACTGTTTCCAACCAGCCGAAAGTATCTTTTACTTTACCATACTGCAAACCAGTGACATAGTCAAATAGTTTTTGGGCCAGCGGTCCAGTCTTGTTATCATTTATAACGATATTATTGCCCTTCCAGGACAGTTCTCCAACCGGTGATATAACCGCAGCCGTACCTGATCCGAAGACTTCTTCCAATATACTACCGGTCAATGCCGGAGTAATCAGTTCTCCATTAATTTTGAAGAAAATATTCATGGTTCCTACTTCTTCAATATATTTACGTTCTACGGCATCCAGCCACAACACCTGGGTAAAACCTTCTTTTTTAGCTTCGACCTGAGCTCTAAGACTGGCAGCATAATTGGCCGGGGTTTTCGCTTCGCCTAAACCGCCGTGCACAGCCCGGACAAATTTGTCCTCAACCCGAATGCTGACCGGGTCAAATCCGCCGGAATAGTAGGCTCCCGATGGCGACAAAATAATGGCCAACTTATAGGTATCGGAAACCTTAACCCCTACATAGGGATCAGTAGCAAAAATAAACGGACGGATATAAAGGGAAGTCCCAAAAGCGTCCGGCACCCAAACTTTGTCAAGTTGGATGAGTTTTTTCAGGCCTTCGTATACCATCTTGATATCTACCTGCGGAATACACAAGATCTCCGCTGACCGGTTAAAGCGGTTCAAGTAGTCTTGCGAACGGAACAGAGTAATTTCATTATCGGCAGTCCGAAAAGCTTTCATGCCTTCAAATATGGCCTGTCCGTAATGCAGTACCATAGCTGACGGAAACATACAAAACTCATCGTACGGAATAATGCTGGGGTTATGCCAACCCTTTCCTGTTTCATAATCCATCACAAACATATGATCGGCAAAAATATGGCCGAAGCCCAAACCTGCCGCGTCGGGAATAGTTCTCGGTTTCTCTGTGCGAGAAACTTTAATTTCTGACATCGTTAAGCCCCCTTCATAAACAAGCACCTGGCGCAAACGCGTCATTTTGTGGTATAGCTTACCAAGGATTATAGTACATTTTTTCGATAAGTGTCAAGCACAGAATGTTGTTCTTCCAAGGACTTTTGCCCCCGTACAAGAGCCATTGCCACTTGCTTGGGCGACGTACCGCCATAGGAGTTTCTTGCGGCAACGCAAGTCTCAATGGTGATAGCCTCTAGGATGTCATCAGAAAATAGCGGTGAAAACTGCTTAAACTCTTCTAAGGATAAGTCGGTAAGCGTTTTATCCTGTTCTATACAATAGCGCACGCTTTTCCCCACAACTTCATGCGCTTGCCTGAACGGCAATCCCTTTTTAACCAGGTAATCTGCCATATCGGTGGCATTGGAAAAATCGTGGCGAAGAGTATTTAGCATTCTCTTTCCGTTGACCTTCATCCCCCTGAGCATCCCCGCATAAATCAAGAGGCTGAATTTCACGGTATCGATGGTATCGAACAGTCCTTCCTTATCTTCCTGCAAATCTTTATTATAGGCCAGAGGCAAGCCTTTGGCGACTGTGAGCAGAGCCATTTGATTGCCAAAAACCCGTCCGGTTTTTCCCCTCACAAGTTCCGCCACATCCGGATTTTTCTTCTGCGGCATAATGCTCGATCCGGTACAATGAGCGTCGTCCAGTTCGATAAACTGGAATTCGGCGGAAGACCACAGGATAATTTCTTCACTTAACCGGCTGAGGTGCATCATCAATATGGAGGAAAACGACATAAATTCCAGCATATAGTCCCGGTCACTGACCGCGTCCAGACTGTTGTCATATACTGCGCCGAAGTTAAGCTGTTCGGCTACAAAATGCCGTTAACCGTCCGAAATCACGGACAAGCATAAAGAAATACGCCAGCATATGATGGGCGAAAAGTATGGGCTGCGCCCGCTGCAGATGGGTGTATCCAGGCATAATAATATCCTGATGCTTTTGAGCGGTTTCCAGCAACGCTTTTTCGAGATCGGCCAAAAGCGCACCGATAGCAACGAGTTCGCGTTTCATATACATATGGGTATCCAAAGCGACCTGATCGTTCCGGCTACGAGCGGTATGGAGTTTACCGCCTACGGGGCCAATACGTTCGGTCAGCCTCTTTTCAATGTTCATATGGATATCTTCCAAGCCAATCTCAAAGTTGAAATTGCCTGCCTCGATATCCGCTTGTATCCCCTTCAGCCCGTCAATAATAAGGTGGGCTTCCTCTTCTGTAAGGATGCCGCATTTGGCCAGCATGCGGGCATGAGCGACGCTTCCGGCAACGTCTTCTTTATACAGACGATTATCAAAAGAAATGGAGGAGGTAAACTCCTCCACCATTATGTCGGTACTTTTGGCAAATCTGCCGCCCCACAACTTACTCATGCGTTTTCGCCCCTTGCTGCATAAGCGCCCGAATTTTGAGCGGCAATCCAAACAGGTTGATAAAGCCTTCCGCATCCTGCTGGTTGTAAACTTCATCCCGGCCAAAGGTAACAAAGCCTTCATGATAGAGCGAATACGGCGATTTGGCTCCGGCGCTCATGATATTGCCTTTGTATAATTTAAGCCGCACAGTACCACTTACGGTAGCCTGAGTGGTATTAACGAAAGAATCAAGCGCTTCCCTCAGCGGGGAGAACCACATGCCGTCATAAACAAGTTCCGCATACCGAACGGCAATTTGTTCTTTGAAGTGCATAGTCGCCCGATCCAAGGTTAAGTATTCCAGCTCTCTATGGGCAAAGTAAATGATAGCTCCACCTGGATTCTCGTATACGCCTCTGGACTTCATACCTACCAAGCGGTTTTCAACAATATCAACTATACCAATGCCGTTAGCCGCACCCAAGGCATTGAGTTTTTCCAAAAGAGGCACTGCATCCATTTTTTGACCGTCAACAGCTACAGGAATTCCTTTTTCAAATTGAATTTCCACATAAGTAGGAGTATCCGGCGCCTGTTCCGGCGTTTTGGTTACCATGTATACATCATCTTTTGGCGCATTCCAGGGATCTTCCAGGTCTGCTCCTTCATGACTTAAGTGCCAAATATTGCGATCCATGCTATAGGGCCGTTTTTTGGTAACAGGCACGGGAATGTTATGCTTTTCCGCATAATCAATGGCATCTTCCCGTGATTTAATATCCCACTGCCGCCAAGGAGCAATAATTTTTAAATGCGGAGCCAGGGCTTTAACAGTCAGCTCAAACCGTACCTGGTCATTGCCCTTGCCGGTAGCTCCGTGTGCAATGGCGTCAGCGCCTTCTTTTTCCGCTATTTCAACTAAGGCCTTGGCAATAACCGGTCTGGCAAATGAAGTACCTAAGAGGTATTTTCCTTCGTATATTGCCCCGGCTTTCACCACCTGCCAAACGTAATCTTCCACAAATTCCTTTGTCAGATCCTGAATATACACTTTGCTGGCCCCGGACTTTAAGGCTTTGTCATGGACAGGTTCCAGTTCTTCCCCTTGCCCTACATCGGCGCACATCGCAATAACTTCGCAATGATAATTTTCCTTTAACCAGGGAATTATGACAGACGTATCCAACCCTCCGGAGTAGGCTAAAACCACTTTTTTTATATCGCTCATAATAACTTCCTCCTTATACTCCGCCCATTACCAGGGCCAAAATTGCTTTTTGAACATGCAGGCGGTTTTCGGCTTCATCAAACACTACCGACTGCGGTCCTTCGATAACTTCTTCGGTGATTTCCTCATCCCGGTGGGCTGGCAGACAGTGCATAACAATAGCCCCCGGTTTAGCAAGCTTCATAACGCCGCTATTGATCTGGAACCCGGCGAAATCCTGCTGCCGTTTGACCTGTTCACTTTCCTGCCCCATGCTGGCCCAAACATCGGTATATACCACGTCCGCGTCGCTTACCGCTGCCGAAATACGGTGATTAAGCGTTATTGTACTGCCAGTCAAGGCCGCGTCCTTTTCCGCCGCAGCGACAATAGCCGCATCCGGTTCATACCCCGGCGGCGTGGCGACGGCTATGTGCATACCTACTTTGGCACATACCTGAATCAAAGAGTTAGCCATGTTATTGCCATCCCCGATATAGGTGAGTTTCCGACCTTTTAATTCTCCCTGATGCTCAATAGCGGTAAACAAGTCGGCTAAAACCTGACAGGGATGAAGTAAATCAGTTAACCCGTTAATTATAGGGATATCGGCATATTTCGCCAGTTCTTCCACTTCCGCATGGGAATAGGTCCGGATCATAATGGCATCCAGATACCGCGACAATACCCGCGCGGTGTCTTTTATCGGTTCACCCCGGCCAATTTGCAGGTCGCTGGCCCCCAAAAACAAAGCCTGCCCCCCAAGCTGGCCCATACCGACTTCGAAGGAAACCCGAGTTCTGGTTGAAGCTTTTTGGAAAATCATCCCCAAGGTTTTTCCTTCCAGGAGGCGATGCGGTTCCCCTCTTTTGACTTTGTCCTTTAAATCTTTTGCTACCGCAAAGATTTTATGTATTTCCTCCAAGGATAATTGCTGAATGGATAACAAATCTTTTCCCTTCACCCATAAAACCTCCAAATATTATGCCTGCTACTCACTATCTATATAATACCAAGCTGGCTAAAACTTGGCCAGCACCGAATCCAACACCGATACCATTTCATCGACATGTGTTTTTTGAATGGTAAGCGGCGGTACAAAACGTAGTACGTCTCCGGCGGTACAGTTGATGATAATCCCTTTGTCCATACATTGATTGACGATGTCTTTTCCCGGTTTGGTTAACTTCATACCAACCATAAGGCCTAAGCCCCTTACCTCCGTAACAAGCGCCGGATATTTTGCTTGCAGTTTGCGTAAGGTTTGCAGCAGGTATTGCCCCATACTTTCGGCATTATCGAGCAGCCGCTCTTCGGCGATGATATCCAGTACCGCGTTAGCGGCAGCCGTTGCCAGCGCGTTGCCGCCAAAGGTGGTACCATGATCGCCGGGAGCAAAAACTGACGCCACTTTTTCCGTTGCCAGAAAAGCTCCTATCGGTACTCCACCGCCTAACCCCTTGGCCATGGTAACAATATCCGGTTTTAGTTTGGTATGCTGAAAAGCAAACAATTTGCCAGTACGTCCCATTCCGGTCTGAATTTCATCCAATACTAATAACGCTCCGCGGGACCGACAGATTTCTCCGGCTTTTTCCAGATAACCCGCATCCGGAATGTTAACTCCACCTTCTCCTTGAATGGGTTCCAGTATCACGGCACAGGTTTTATCCGTCACCTGTTTCTCCAAGGCGTCAATATCGTTATAAGGGATGTACCGGAAGCCTTGCGGCAAGGGTTCATACCCTTTTTGATATTTCGGCTGGGCTGTCGCCGTCAGCGTAGCTAGTGTTCTTCCATGAAAACAATTCTCCGTAGTTATAATTTCAACCCGGTCCGGGTTTAAGGTTTTTCCATATTTACGTGCTAATTTTATAGCCCCTTCGTTTGCCTCAGCCCCGCTATTGGCAAAAAATACGCGGTCGAGACCGCTTAACTGCGCCAGCGTTTTGGCCAAAGTAGTTTGCGGGATGGTATGGTACAGGTTGGATACATGAATGAGTTTCGCTGCCTGCTCCGCAATGGCTGCTACCAGCTTCTTGTGGCCGTGTCCGACTACGTTAACGGCTATACCTGCAAGAAAATCCAGATACTTTTTGCCATTCGCATCGTACACATAGGGACCTTCCCCCTTGGTCAATACCAGAGGATACCGGGAAAATACCGGCATGTAATATTTTTTATCTGTTTCCATCACCTGGTTTGCATCCATTTCAGTCCATCTCCTTTACCACTTCGGTACCAATTCCGGTGTCAGTGAATATTTCCAGCAGCAAAGAATGCGGCTGCCTGCCATCAACAATATGCGTTTTTGCCGCCCCGCCTGATAACGCGCGGATACAGGCTTCTACCTTGGGAATCATTCCCCCGTCAATGCTGCCCTCTTTTATCATTTTTTGTGCTTCAGAAAAGGTCAGTGTAGAAATAAAGGTATTTTTATCGTGATAGTCATGGTAAATGCCTTCTACATCGGTAAGAAGTACCAGTTTTTCCGCTTTGAGCGCGCCGGCAATTTCTCCGGCTACATAGTCCGCATTAATATTATAGCTTTCGCCCGCCTCGCCTACCCCGATGGGAGCTATGACCGGAATATAGTCGGAGTCGATCATGCTGTGTAGAATGCCGGGATTTACTTGTGTAACATCCCCGACAAACCCGATGTCAACCTCTTTCACCGTATCTTGTTCGTGTACCTTTGCCAAATGCTTGGCAGCCACCAATAAACTGGCGTCTTTTCCATTCAGCCCGACAGCTTTTGCCCCATACTGGTTTAATAGGCCGACGATTTCCGTATTGATTTTACCGACCAGCACCATTTCAGCCACGGCTACTGTTTCGGCGTCTGTTACTCTAAGCCCACTGACAAAATCGGATTTTTTGCCCATTTGCTGAAGCATAGCTGTGATTTCCGGCCCCCCGCCATGCACAACTACCGGGCGTAATCCAATGTATTTCATCAGAATAATATCCTGAATCACACTGCGCTTTAGTTCATTATTGATCATAGCGTTGCCGCCGTATTTAATTACTACTGTTTTGCCGCCGAACTTTTGAATGTAGGGCAGCGCTTCAATAAGCACTGTCGCTTTTTCTACCGTTTTGAGCATGGCTAAGACTCCCTTCTTACCGTAATCAGGTGCTATAATCGGCGTTAATTTTGACGTATTCATAAGAAAAATCACAAGTCCAGACAGTAGCTTGTGCCGTCCCCTGCCCAAGCTGGATTTCCACATTGATATCCCGCTCTTTCATAACCTCTTGTAAAGCGTGAATGTCCGGTTTTGCGTCAACACCGTCTTTGACAATGGTAATGCCGCCAAGAGCCAGCGTAGTTTTATTTTGATCCACCTCGGCACCAGAGTAACCGACAGCGCATAATATACGTCCCCAGTTCGGATCTTGACCAAAAAAGGCAGTTTTTACAAGCGGCGACTTCGCCACCGACATCGCGGCCTTTTTCGCATCCTGAAAGCTGGCAGCGCCTTTCACTTGAATCTCAAGGAATTTGGTAGCTCCTTCCCCGTCCTGCACTACCTGTTTCGCCAAATAGATGCAAACCTCTTTTAATGCCGCTACGAATTCTTTATAGACGCTAGTTTTGGTCGAGTCAATCACTTTATTCGTTGCCTGACCGCTGGCCATTACGCTAATCATATCGTTGGTACTGGTATCGCCGTCTACGGTAATCATATGGAAGGACACGTCTACACACTCTTGGAGAGCTGCCTTAAGAACTGCCGGGCTGATTGCCGCATCGGTAGTAATAAAACACAGCATAGTCGCCATATTGGGATGAATCATGCCTGCGCCTTTCGCAATACCGGCAATGCGGGCTTTTGTGCCGTCCAAGTCAAATTCAAACGCACATTCTTTAGTAAAGGTGTCTGTGGTCATAATCCCTTTTATGGCTTTACTATGTCCGTCTTTTGAAAGCGCCGTAGACGCTTTTTTTATTCCGGCCGTAACTTTATCCATCGGCAAGTTGACACCAATAATTCCAGTGGAAGCCACCAATACATCATTGAATTCGACACCAAGCGCTTCAGCGGCCACGGTCGCCATAGTTTTTGCATCGGCCAGGCCCTGTTCTCCCGTTGATGCATTCGCACAGCCAGAGTTCACTACAGCCGCCCTGAGCCAACCGTTCTCCACGGCCTGCCGCGATACAAGAACAGGAGCCGCCGCCATGGCGTTCGTGGTAAACATCGCCGCCGCTGCCGCCGGGACTTCACTAAAAATAATGGTAACATCTTCTTTGCCGCTTTTCTTTATGCCGGCTTTTACTCCGGCTGCTGTAAACCCTTGCGGTGCACAGACACCGCCGGTAATATTCTTCATCATGCTCGTTCTCCTCCATAAAATGATAGATTTCGGTTTCTAACTCACGGATAGAGCGGTGCTTGCATCAATCCGGTTTTTTCATCCAGGCCAAACAATATATTCAAGTTTTGTACCGCTTGCCCGGCCGCCCCTTTTACCAGGTTATCGATGGCGGCTACCGCAACAACGCGTCCTGCCCGGCTGTCTATATGCCAGCCAATATCACAGAAATTAGATCCTCTGGTGTTTTTCGTAGCAGGATACCCGCCTTGGCCTAAAAGCCGGATAAAATATTCATCGCCATAGCTTTCTTCATACGCCTGGGTAACAACTTCAGCTGTAGTCCCAGCTGTAAGCGTTCCATAACAGGTACTAAGAATTCCCCGGGTCATGGGAATGAGATGGGGTGAAAAGGTAACGACCACTTCGGCTCCCGCCTGTTCGCTGAGTTTTTCTTCTATCTCCGGCGTATGACGGTGACCGCCGATATTGTATGGCCGTACATTCTCAAAGGTTTCACTAAAATGGTTGGTCAGACTCAGCCCCCGCCCTGCTCCTATACGGAAGGAGCATCGGTATGTGTATGTTCTACCTTGTACCATTTCTGATACACTTCAGTATCATTAAACCGGTAATCTGCCCCTAAATCGATAACCTTAGTACCGGCAGCCAATAATGTTTTACCGGCAGCCATAGCGTGCCCGTGGGGCAGGGCTAAAAAAACAACGTCGCTTTCAGCGGCGATTTGCTCCAGCTGCCGCATGCTTGATAAGGGTTTGCTGTAGTGATGATTAAGGTGAGGATAGACATTGTTTATGCTTTCACCGGTTTGGTTTTCCGATGTAATATGCGCAATTTCAACTGCCGGATGGACCGCCAAAATGCGGAGCAATTCTTCCCCCGTATACCCTGTAGCCCCAATAATGCTTACCTTCATTTGTCAGCCTCCTTTGCGTTTTTATAATTATACATCTTTATGTATAAAAATTCAATACATATTTGCACTTTCTTCCTTCAAAATAGAATTTTGTTTTTTCACAATTTTCCGTTTCTGTATAATTCCCCAACCAGAAAGAATAAAAACCGCTAATGCGGTTTTTATTCTTTCTACTATATCGTTTTAACACTAAATTAGAAAGCCGTAGTACCAACAACGGCAATGGATTCTCCGCAAGTTGGGCACTGGTTATTGCCGGTCAGATAGCTTCGGGCATGCATCCGGTCAATGACCAGCGTTTCGCATTGCGGACAAAAGGTATTGGCTCCTTGTTTGCCGGTGTTTCCCAGATAGACATAATTCAAATGCTTTTTTGCGGCTTGATACGCCGCTTCCAGTGTGCTATGCGGTGTTGGCGGAATATCCATTTTATAGTTGGGAAAGTAGCGGGAAAAGTGAAGAGGTATATCCCGGTCAAGCTCTGCCAGCCATTTTGCCAGATCTTCCAGTTCCGACAAGTTATCATTATGTCCTGGGATAACTAAGCAGGTGATTTCTACATGGGCGGCGCGTACTGCCAACTCGACGGTTTGTTTAACGGCACTGAGCCAGCCGGAGCAAAGGTCTGAATAAAAGGTTTCATTAAAGGCTTTAACATCTATGTTGAATGCATCTATATAAGGCATAAGTTCTAAGAGTGGTTCCTTATTGAGAAAGCCGTTGGTTACCAGCACATTCTTGAAACCTCTTTGCTTAACCTCTTTCGCCGTTTCCAGCACAAATTCATACCATACCCCCGGCTCCGAATAGGTATAGGCCACACCGATATTCCGCTTGTCCACCCGCTGCGCCTGTTCTGCCACTTCCTTCGGTGACAAAGGCACTGTGGATGGCTTTTGCTGGGCTATGTGCCAATTTTGGCAAAACCGGCAGGTAAAATTACAGCCCCAACTTCCTAATGACAAAATCCAACTTCCAGGATAGAAATGATACAAGGGTTTCTTTTCTATCGGATCTATCGCGCTCGACGTACATTCACCATAATTCTCTGCGTACAGAATACCTCCCTGATTGGTTCGTGTCCGGCAAAATCCGTTTTTCCCTTCACCGATAGAGCAATCGCGCGGACAGAGACGGCAAACTGTCATCCCTTGTTCTTTAGCTTCAAAATATCTGGCCTCCAGCAACCCCCATCACCTCTATGTATACCTTGTTACCCGAAACCGGTAAAGTTCAACGCTTTCGTGGGGGCCAATCCCCGCTTTTTGTTTGGCTATACTAACCTGCTGGTCTACTGTGTCTACCCCTTCTAAATCCGGCAATAGCAGCCCCGACCTTCTTCCACTCCGAACGATGACTCCGTACACCTTAGGGTCAAGTTCTTGGTGAGATTGTACAGGTTCAGGCTCGCCTAATATGTCAACAGAAATTGTGATCTCGTCTAATTCTTCCGCTCTAACCGGATTAAACCGGGGATCAACCGTTGCCGCTTTGACCGCATTATGAATGATTTCATCGGCAACTGTAGGCTGCGTGGACTGTATAGTTCCAATGCATCCCCGCAACTCTCCGCCTTTTTTAAGCGACACAAACGTTCCGGCCTGCCCCTCTAAAACTGGGTCACTGTAATCGCCGGATAACAGGGTACCCTTAGTTACATAGTGTTCCAAACTTCTCCGGGCTAAGGCCACCGGTACACTATTCTCACTCACTGTCTTCACCTTCTTGCATCATACATAATATGACTCCATACCCTACACCGAACGGTCCTTCGTAGGATAACATTTTCACTTTGCTGTGCAGCCCTCCTAAGACCCCCATCATAAAGGCCGAAGGCCTAAGACCGCATTCACCGGCTTCCTCTACTAACTCAGCATCCATATTCAAGATGGCCTTGGCATCCATAGCAACAATCTTTTCCAGCAGCAATTTATCAAATTCCGTCCCCCGCGGGCTATAACCAGCCGGAGCTTCCGGCGTCAGCCTGTGTGATAAATCGCCCGAGGCGATGACTGCCACCTTTTTATCAACTAAGCCGATAGCTGCCTGTACTGCCTTTCCAAACGTATACATTTCCTCATACGGTAAGAACCCTACCGTGACATGAACCAGCTGTCCTCTAAAACCTGCCTCGTGAAGATAGTACAGCGGCACCATTGCTCCGTGGTCCAGTTCCATGGAAAACCGGTAGGTGTTGGCTACTTCATCCGTTATTTCCATAGTATTAATACCCAAATGTTCCGCTTTGCGTAATATATGCCTGACAAGCTGGCCGTCCGTCTCATACCCCAGCAAGCACCGTTTGGACACCTAGCTTTTTCACTGTTTCAGCTACTTGCTGTGCCGCACTGATAGTGGCCTGGACTTTTTTACACTCCTCCCGCCCCACCTCAGGCACCATAATCGGTGGATGCGGCATCAATGCACAAACCACTAAATTTTTCACATCACCACTCCTCTCAGCGGTTATCTTGCCACGGAATGACTAAAATGATACGCCAATGCTTTCGCAATATGCTCCACAAGATTCTTCTGGTATGTCGGATTGGCTAGTAGGTCCGCCTCCCTCGGATTACTTAAAAAACCTGTCTCTACCAAAATTCCGGGAACATCAATATTTTTCAATATCAGAATATTTAAATCCTTCCTAGCCTGACGTTTATTCCCGGGCGGGAAATTTCTAAGAGACTGTTGCACAATCTCAGCTATATCTATATTTTGCTGTAGCTTGGGATTATAGTAGACCTCCGCCCCAAACCATTCCTTACCTCGTATAGCATTAGTATGAAGGCTAACGAATAGGTCGGCACCAGACTGATTGATAATGCTAACGCGCTTCAGAAGGTCGTTTCTTTTCCCGCCTTTTCCCCTAGTGTAATAATCTATATCGCAGTCCCTGGTAAGCACAACATTCGCGCCATACGTCTTTAACACTTGTGCCAAAGAAACCGCTAATTCCAAAGTAATATCTTTTTCAATCTGCCCGTTATACCGAGCCCCGCTGTCAATTCCGCCATGCCCCGGGTCAATAGCAATGGTTCTGCCGGAAAGCACCGACAGGTCCACACCTTCCACTTCCTCTATCGTAGGCTTACTTTCGGCCCATAGACGAACGCCAAGCACAACCAACATGCTAACAGCCAGTACCAGGCGTAGGCTCTTCTTTTTTAATCGCACAATGAACATTTCTTATATCCCCCAAATGTGTATTCTCAAAAACCATATGCGATTATCGTAAAAGGTATGTCGCAAGCTTAGCCATCTGGTCAAATTATTGTATGTAGGGTAAAATGATGGTAGAGTTTACATTAAAGGGGGTACCTATGCGTTTAGGCAAATTTTTACTTTTACTTTTTTTAGTTTTTGGTGCTGCCTTTTACTGGGCTGACAGTAATGTTAAACAAACTCCATCATCATCTGCCATAAGCATAGATGATGATGCCTCCTTTTTTCACAGAGTATACCGCGTCTTTGCCTTAAAAAAAGAGATAAATGCTAAAGTAAGTAAGGTAAACTATACTCGGATTAAGGACATACCTTTGGTGCTTCAGCAATCGATTATTGCAGTGGAAGACAACCGGTTTTATCATCATTACGGTTTTGACATTGAAGGAATTCTCCGTGCCATGTTGGTAAATCTTCAACGCGGCGAAGTTGAAGAAGGCGGCAGCACAATCACCCAGCAATTGGTCAAGAACCTCTTTCTTACCCATGAACGAACCTGGGGCCGTAAATTAGAAGAAGTGATCCTTTCTATCGACATGGAATTACGCTACTCTAAAGAAGAGATTCTGGAGCTATACCTTAACTCCATTTATTTTGGCTCAGGGGCAACGGGCATTGCCGATGCGGCAAAAATTTATTTTGATAAGCCCCCTTCTGAGCTTAACCTAGCAGAAAGCACTATGTTAGCCGGACTTCCCAACGCGCCCTCTCTATATTCACCCTACGTTGATTTCGCTGCGGCCAAACAGCGGCAAGCCGTGGTTTTATCTGTTTTGGTCAAACACGGATACATAGGCCCAAGTACCGCAGACGAGGCAAAAACAGCTCGTCTTAGACTGGCTAAGTAACGATTACTAGAAGGGGGGGCAACCCGTACAGGTTGTCCCCCCTTCTAGTAATTTCAGGATGCTGGCCTATGGTATCTATATAATGTTCGTAGTAACTGCAATGGACGCGATTGGTTCAGCTTTTCAATTTTGGATTTATCCCATCAAATTATTTCCTGTAGTTCCTGATTCAGTGGGTATTGATTGGGGGTTTTTAGCGGTCGGGCACATGCTGATATACCAGTACTTTCCACGGTGGAAATCATTTATTATTGTCGAGATTAGCTTTGCCGCTTTCCTGGCATTTATAGGTGAACCGCTTGCTGAGTGGTGCGGATTCTATTTTGTATTGCATTGGTATCACACCTGGTCGTTCCCCATTTATGTTATGAAAGCTGTTATTGGGAAATGGTTAATGGAAAAACTTATATTGCGTAAATAGGCAATATTGGGATACCGTTTTATCGGTAAAAGAGCCTGTTCCTAAAAACTAGCCCAACTGCTGATTATTTGGAACACAAAATGCGACTAGCTTCTTGATACGTTTCAAAATTAGAATTGTAACCTAAATAAAAAAGCTACCGCTAGAAAAACTTTGTTATCAGTTTTTCCAGTGGTAGCTTCAGAGGCAAAAAAAGCACCTTACAAAGGTAAGGTAAAGTGAAAAGTGTGTTGTATATTTTTATAATACCTTATTATTGTTACATTTTTGTTACGAATTCTTTACTATTTTGAATATTTTTGTGTAAGGTGACAAACGGAATTGTTGTGCTTTCAAATTACAAAAGAAGTCCCTGATCTCCCACTTAAAAGCTTTATTATTTTAAAAACCCGCACAAACTTTGCGTTTGCGCGGGTTTTGTTGTTGGTAATATTAACGTTTTGAGAACTGAGAAGCTTTACGGGCTTTTTTGAGGCCGTATTTCCGACGTTCTTTTTCACGCGGGTCACGGGTCAAAAGACGCCCGCGCAATACCATGACGAACAGCACCTGCCTGTCCGGTAGGACCGCCACCTTGTACCTTCGCCAAAACATCATATTTGCCAAGTGTATCGGTAACGTTGAGCGGTTGTTTTACAATCAGCTCTAACGTTTTTAAACCAAAGTACTTGTCCAGAGGGCGATCGTTGACAATGATGTTGCCCTCGCCCGGAACCAAACGAACTCTGGCAACCGAGGTTTTTCTGCGGCCTGTGCCGTAGTAGTTAACCAATGCCATATACTTG
This sequence comes from Bacillota bacterium, assembly GCA_017889725.1. GTDB lineage: Bacteria > Bacillota > Negativicutes > Sporomusales > CTSoil-080 > CTSoil-081. Next base: position 16,600 of record JAGGAE010000012.1, read on the forward strand.
TTCCTCCTTCCGGTAATTATCGAACGTTAATTTCGAGTATTTCTGGTTGCTGTGCATCATGCGGATGGGTTGATCCGCGATATACTTTCAGCTTGCGGTACATTTGACGACCCAGGCTGTTTTTCGGCAGCATGCCTTTTACAGCAATTTCCAACAGTCTTTCCGGTCTTTCGGCAAGCATTTTACCAGCGGTAGTAAAGGTGGTACCGCCTGGATACCCGGAATGACGGAAGTAGGTTTTCTGTACCAATTTTTTACCTGTCAAATGAACTTTAGCGGCATTTATAATGATCACATGATCGCCGGTGTCCACATGAGGGGTATATGTCGGTTTATGTTTACCGCGCAGAATTTTAGCAACTTCAGCAGCAAGTCTACCAAGTGTTTTGCCTTCTGCGTCAACAACGTACCATTTACGTTCTATATTGGCTTGATTAGCCATAAACGTTTTCATTCGATATCCCTCCTTGTTGCAAGCGTATATTACAATATTATTTTGGCCTTTATTCCGGGGCTAATGGAATATATGGCAAAATCTCACGAAGATATTGTATTAAAAAGAGAAGTCAATGTCAAGGGATTTCCCTTGTCTTATCATATTTTTTCTTCAAACCGGTTTAATTAGTAAAAGATTTCTTTTAAGTATAACCCTTGCGGCGGTGCAGTTATTCCAGCCTGAGCACGATTACAGCCTTGCAAAATATTCCGAAAATCAGATACGGTCTTTTTTCCCGTACCGACATCTACCAAAGTTCCTACTATGTTACGAACCATGTGGTAGAGAAACCCGGTCCCCTGTATTTGAATTTCAATTATTTCGTGATCTTGCCTGCAGTTTGCCGCCAACATTGTGCGTACTGGGCTAATGGGAGGACCACCTGCGCCGCGAAATGCCGAAAAATCGTGCTCGCCGATAACAGCTTGTATAGCCTCATGCATGAGAAGAACGTCCAAATTCTTCCTAATGTGCCAGACATAGTTACGCTGAAAAGGGTTTGGCAGAGGACTCACGTAAAGACGGTATTGATAAATTTTACTTTTGGCAGAGTAACGGGCATGGAAATCGTCCTCAACCTCTTCTGCCTTGGTAATGACAATATCTCCCGGCAGCACGCTTTTGGCCGCGTAAGGAACTTTTTCGGTGGGTATAGAACCATAGATAACAAATGAAATAACTTGCCGGTAAGCGTGGACTCCGGCATCCGTGCGTGCCGCTCCAAATACTGTTATCGGATGCCCAAATATTTTCCCAAGCTTTTCCTCTAGTACCTCCTGCACGGTAATGGCATTAGCCTGTCGTTGAAATCCGTGGTAGGCAGTACCGTCATAGGCAACCGTTAGCTTTAGTTTGCGACCCATCGTAAACCACCAACACACGCTATAACTATAAGGGCTACAACAAACGCCAGCCAGTCTCGCATATGATACTTGAGTTCTTTCATACGGGTCCGGTTTTCACCGCCCCGGTAACAGCGCGCCTCCATGGCTACTGCTAATTCATCAGCCCGTCGAAAGGCGCTTATGAATAAGGGTACCAATAAAGGGACCATATTTTTGACTCGCTGCAATATGTTGCCATGGATAAAATCTGCCCCTCTCGCGGTTTGCGCCTTCATAATACGGTCGGTTTCTTCCAGCAGGGTAGGTATAAACCGGAGGGCAATGGTCATCATCATAGCAATTTCATGGGCCGGTAAGCCAATGCGCCGAAACGGGCTTAATAGGTGTTCCACCCCGTCCGTCAATACGAGAGGAGATGTAGTAAGAGTGAGTATGGAAGCGATAATAATGAGTAATACCAGCCGGACCGTCATGAACAAAGCCTGCTGGAGCCCTTCCATCGTTGCGGTGAGTGGTCCTATGTTCAGGATTACCGTCCCTGGTGTAGAAAATATATGAACGCTGACGGTAAGCAGGATTAAGAGCCACAAAGGTTTTATCGAACGGGCTATATGCTTAATCGGCACTCCCGCTTTACTTATGATAAATCCGCTAAATAGTATAAGCAGTCCGTACGAAGAATAATTGCCTGCCAGAAATATTCCACCGAAAAACAGCAACGTAATGAATATTTTTATACGTGGATCCAATCTGTGAATAATTGAATTTCCTGGAAAATATTGTCCAAGGGTGATATCCGTCAGCATTTACCTTTTTCGCCCCCTTGCCGCCAAAATGGCATCTGTTGCTGCTTCTGGTGTAAGAGGCATACCTTCGACGGTTAGCCCCCGTTCCGACAGTTCGGCTAACAATGTGCATACACTTGGAACATCGACACCGGCGACAGCAAGTTTTTCTCGTCCATGGCGAAATACTTCCTGGGGTGGTCCATCCAGGCCGATCATTCCGTCATTCATTACGATCAGCCTGTCGGCCAGTTTAGCCACTTCCTCCATGCTATGAGACACAAGTATAACAGTGGTTTCCGTGGTTTTGTGCAACTCGAGAATTTGCTCCAGTATTTCTTCCCGCCCGCGCGGGTCGAGTCCGGCAGATGGTTCATCCAAAATCAAGTATTCTGGTTCCAAAGCTATGACTCCAGCTATGGCAACCCGCCGCATCTGTCCACCGCTAAGCTGAAAAGGAGATCGTTTGCCAAAGGCTTCCCTATCAAGCCCGACGAACTGTAAGGCGCTGGTCACTCTTCGTTCTACTTCCTCGGAACTAAGCCCAAGATTGCGCGGACCAAAAGCAATGTCTTCATAGATGGTTTCTTCGAAAAGCTGGTGTTCAGGATATTGAAAGACCATCCCCACTTTTCGCCGTGCGTTCCGTGCAGGCATCCCTTTTGCGTTAAGATCTATACCTTCCACCGAAACCGTTCCCTGGCTAGGTTTTAATATTCCATTCATATGTTGGACCAAGGTAGATTTACCTGAGCCCGTATGACCTATAATCCCAACAAATTCGCCTTGTTTAATTTCAAGGTTTATATTTTTTAACGCTGTTTGTTCAAACGGTGTTCCGGCCATATAGACATAGTTAACATCAGTAAATACTATGGACATAGCGCCTCCGCCAGCTCCTTGTTCGTTATAATCGTGTCTGGTAAAGACAGTCCTTTTTCCCGTAACCTCCATGCAACATCAGCGGCTACAGGAACATCCAATCCTAGTGTTTTTAGACGCTCAACCTGACTGAATACCTCAACAGGTGTGCCTTGAAGCGCCAGGCTTCCCTGATTTACTACCACAACTCTATGGGCATATACCGCTTCTTCCATAGCGTGTGTAATGTAAACGATGGTCATTCCTTTTTCGTTTAGGTTCTGTACTGTTTTCAGAACCTCTTTTCTGCCTACAGGGTCGAGCATAGCCGTAGGCTCGTCCAACACCAGGCACTTTGGCCGCATAGCAAGCATCCCCGCTATAGCTATTCTCTGTTTTTGCCCCCCGCTTAAACGATGCGGCGGGTGAAGCCGGTACTCCGTCATGTCGACCAATTGCAGGGCTTCATCCACCCTCCGTACGATTTCTGACGGTTCCACTCCCAGGTTTTCCGGTCCAAAAGCAACGTCTTCTTCAACGACAGCAGCCACTAATTGATTATCCGGATTTTGAAATACCATGCCCACGGTTTGACGGATTTGCCATAGGTAGGTTTCGGAATCCGTTGGGTGTCCGTTTACTAAACATTGGCCTGCTGTAGGTTGCAAGAGTCCGTTAAAGTGTTTGGCCAACGTTGATTTCCCTGATCCATTGGTGCCGATAATAGCAACAAATTCGCCGCTATGTATGGTAAGTGTAATATCTTTGAGGGCCGTTACTATTTCCCCGTCAGGACCGACATAACTATGCCCCAAATTTACAGTTTTAATCAATTCTTCCATGTCTGACTCCTTCAATTTGATCGCAGGGGATGCTCAGTCATGTTTTTTTACGCCCTATAGCAGGATAGGGCGACCTTGAGGTCGCCCCAGACTAAAAACAATATAAATGAAAACCAGGCGACCCGCCAGAATACCTGTCTTTGCCACCTGGGTCAAAACTAAACTAACTCCAGAATCACCATAGGAGCAGCATCGCCGCGGCGTGGCCCTAATTTTAATATTCTGGTATAACCACCCTGACGAGTCGCATATTTCGGTGCAACTTCATCAAATAATTTTGCGGTAACTTTTTCATCCACAATATACGATAACACTTGGCGACGTGCATGCAAATCGCCCCGTTTAGCCAATGTAATCATTTTTGCGGCTAATCCACTGACTTCCTTAGCTTTTGCCTCAGTTGTCTCAATACGCTCATGCGCAAAGAAGGAAGTCAACAAGCTGCGAAATAGTGCTTTGCGGGCACTGCTGTCGCGGCCCAATTTGCGGTAAAACATAAATTACCCTCCCCTCTTACTCCTCGTTTTCGGCCAGTGACAAGCCTAGTTCTTCCAGTTTCTTCTTGACTTCGTCAAGCGACTTACGACCTAGGTTGCGCACTTTCATCATGTCATCTTCACTTTTTTGAACCAGTTCAGCAACAGTATTAATACTGGCACGTTTTAAGCAGTTGTAGGAACGAACGGACAGTTCTAAATCTTCAATGGTCATTTCCATGGATTTGACGCCTTCTTCTTCCACTACTTCTGCAAAGGTACCATCAGTTATATCGTCTTCAGTAAAGTTGCCAACCATATTCTGGAATAGCTTCAGGTGAGCAACCAGTACACTGGCCGCTCTACTGACCGCTTCTTCAGGACGAATGCTGCCGTTGGTCCAAACTTCAAGTGTAAGTTTGTCATAGTCAGTTACATTGCCGACCCGGGTGTCAGTTACACTGTAGTTTACCCGAAGTATCGGCGAAAAGATTGAATCGATAGGTATTACACCTATAACGTGGTCAGGCTTTTTGTTTTTATCGGCGGAAACATAGCCCCGTCCGCGTTCTACTGTCAGTTCCATGCTGAGAGTTGCGCCGGTATCCAGGGTTGCAATGTGCAACTCTGGGTTAAGCACTTCCACGTCGCCATCACCGACAATATCACCGGCAGTGACTGCTCCTTCACCGCTTGCATCTATACGTACCGTTTTGGCTTCATCGCCATTCATGGTAAGATAGAGCTCTTTTAAGTTCAAAATAATATCGGTGACGTCTTCCCGAACCCCGGAAATAGTAGAGAATTCGTGAAGCACGCCGTCAATACGAACCGAGGTTACAGCAGCCCCCGGCAAGGATGATAAGAGTATCCGCCGCAAGCTATTACCCAAGGTAATACCGTATCCGCGTTCTAGCGGTTCACATATAAACTTACCGTAACGGTTGTCTTCACTAATTTCCACTATTTCGATTTTCGGTTTTTCGATCTCGATCATCCGGAAAAAACCCTCCTCTTTGCGCAAGCTAAAAAAGTTACGCCGCTTCCATTGTTGAGGGCAGATTAACGAGAGTACAATTCAACAATGAAGTGTTCTTGAATCGGAACATCAATTTCCTCCCGAGCAGGAAAACGCACTACTTTACCAGTAGCGTCCTGCGGCGACAATTCCAGCCACGCCGGAACAGTTTTGGTAGCCAAGGCTTCCAAATTTTCTTTCAAGAGTGGTGATTCTTTGCTGCCCTCTTTTACTTGAATTACAGCATCTGGCTTAACCAAGTAAGACGGAATATCTACCCGATGGCCATTTACCATGAAATGACCATGCCGTACCAATTGTCTTGCCTGAGTGCGGCTTGATGCAAACCCGAGCCGGAATACTACGTTGTCCAACCTTCTTTCTAACATTACAAGAAGGTTTTCCCCGGTAATCCCTTTTTGACGGTCAGCTTTTTCAAAGTATGCGTGGAACTGACGTTCTAAAACGCCATACATACGGCGAGCTTTTTGCTTCTCGCGAAGCTGAATTCCGTACTCAGATACTTTCTTTCGAGCCTGTTTTTGCCCATGCTGCCCCGGAGCATAACTGCGGCGGGAGAAAGAGCATTTATCGCTGTAACATCTATCGCCTTTTAGGTACAATTTAGCACCTTCGCGGCGGCATTGTCGGCAAACCGAACCTACATATCTTGCCATTCTCGTCTAACACCTCCCGAAATCCTTATACTCTTCTACGTTTAGGCGGACGGCAGCCATTGTGAGGAATGGGTGTAACGTCCTTAATAAGATTTACTTCCAACCCAGCCGCTTGGAGCGACCGAATAGCTGCTTCCCGTCCAGCTCCCGGGCCTTTTACAAATACTTCGATTTGTTTCATGCCATGTTCCATAGCTGCTTTTGCAGCTTGTTCCGCTGCCATTTGAGCTGCGAAAGGGGTGCTTTTTCGTGAGCCTTTAAAGCCCATACCACCAGCACTGGCCCAGGAAATAGCGTTGCCCTTAGAGTCAGTGATAGTAACAATGGTGTTGTTAAAAGTTGAACGAATATGAGCGACGCCATACTCGACGTTTTTACGTTCGCGACGTTTGGGTCTAACGGCTTTCTTTGTTGCCAAGCTTTATCCCTCCCTACTTTTTCCGTTTCGCACCGACCGTTTTCTTCGGTCCTTTACGTGTACGGGCATTGGTCTTAGTTTTTTGTCCCCGGACCGGTAACCCCATCCGGTGGCGTTTTCCGCGGTAAGAACCAATCTCAATCAAACGTTTAATGTTGAGTGATTCTTCACGACGAAGGTCGCCTTCTGTCTTATAATTCTTATCAATATTTTCCCTGATTTTGGAAACTTCTTCCTCGGTCAGATCACGTACTCGCGTTTCGGGATTAATTCCGGTAGCAGCCAAAACTTCTTTGGAAAGAGTAAGGCCTATACCAAAAATGTATGTCAATGCAATTTCTACCCGTTTATCGCGCGGTAAATCAACTCCGGCTATACGTGCCATTCAGCATGCACCTCCTAACCTTGTTTCTGTTTATGTTTTGGATTCTCGCAAATCACCATTACGTTACCATGACGCTTGATAATTTTGCACTTCTCGCATATGGTTTTGACCGACGGTCTAACCTTCATGTTTAAACCTCCTTAAATCCCGCGAAACCCTATTTATAACGGTAGGTAATACGGCCGCGTTTCAAATCATAAGGCGTCAGTTCAATAAGCACTTTATCACCCGGTAAAATCCGTATAAAGTGCATCCGAATTTTACCAGATATATGGGCCATTACGACATGCCCGTTATCCAGTTTAACTTGAAACATTGCATTTGGCAACGCTTCAACAACAATTCCTTCTACTTCAATAACATCTTGTTTGGACATGAGACTCCCTCCTCGTCCGCATCTCACTACTCTCCGGTGCACTCACAGGCTCTGAGTGCCTGACGAATGTCTTCATCAGTAACCTTCGCGCCAACCGTGAGTTTTTCTGCGACACTTTTATCAATTAACTCTAGGACACTGATGTGCCGGATATTTTTCATTTTGGGCTTGGCGATTCTGCGCTTCCGTCCATCCGCCAACCATACTCCATTGGGGACTTTTAGCCCTACAACAAGATAAGTGTTTCCCTTATCCCGCCCGGCGTTAGCACGTACCACCTGTCCTACGCTTACAACATCCACAGGCGCGCCCCCTATAGCTTGGTTAATATTTCCGGCCCGTCCGGAGTGATCACGATGGTATGTTCAAAATGAGCAGATTGCTTTTTGTCCGCAGTTACCACCGTCCACCCATCACTGAGGGTCTTTACTTCATGTGTTCCCATGTTAATCATCGGTTCAATTGCAAGTGTCATACCGGATTTCAAGCGTGGGCCGCGACCGGGATCACCAAAGTTTGGAATCTGCGGATCCTCATGCATATTGCGTCCAATACCATGCCCGACAAAATCGCGGACTACGCCAAAGCCGAATTTCTCGGCATGGCATTGAACCGCATGCGAGATGTCACTCAGTCGATTACCCACTATAGCTTGAGCGATACCCTTGTACAAAGATTCCTCGGTTACACCTAAGAGCTTTTGGACCTCGGCATCTACTTCACCAACGGGTACTGTAATGGCAGCATCACCATTATATCCATTAATTACCGTTCCGATGTCAATACTTACATTATCTCCACTCTTAAGCTTTCTTAATCCCGGAATACCATGAACCACTTCCTCATTTACTGAGGCGCAGATACTACCGGGAAAACCGTGATATCCTTTGAATGCAGGGACAGCCCCACTCCGTCTTATATATTCTTCAGCAAGTTCATCCAGTTCCTGCGTTGAAACCTCGGGTTTTACCGCTTTTTTCACTTCCGCAAGCGTTTTTGCTACAATCTTTCCGGCATCACGCATATACGCAAGTTCCCGCTCGGACTTAAGGATTATCATGCCCGGTCGCCTCGCAGGCTGTTTACAACATCGTCCAAAACTTTGTCAATAGGCTGTAATCCGTTTATCTCGGAATACAGTCCCTTATCACGATAGTAGGTGATAAGCGGCTCAGTTTGGTCTTGGTAAACTTCCAAGCGTTTGGCAACCGTCGCTTCCTGATCGTCAGCGCGTTGGTAAAGTTCAGCTCCGCATTTATCACAGGTTCCGCTAACTTTAGGAGCGTTGAGCACAACATGATACGTTGCACTGCACCCCTTGCAGATCCGTCGTCCGGTAATCCGGCGCACCAGTTCATCATCCGGTGCTGTGATATTAACAACACGTTCCAATTCAATCCCCAGTTCATTCAATGAAGAATCCAGCGCTGCCGCCTGCTCAAGTGTCCGGGGAAAGCCATCCAGTATGAAACCGGTCTGGCAGTCGGCTTTTGCAAGCCGCTCTTTTACGATACCGATAGTTACACTATCCGGTACCAGTTGTCCCGCATCCATGAATTCCTTAGCCTTCAGGCCCAGAGGAGTTCCCTCTTTTACCGCCGCCCGGAACATATCACCAGTGGAAATATGCGGAATACTAAATCTATCAACCAGTTTGGCCGCCTGAGTACCTTTTCCGGCCCCAGGGGGTCCCATCAATAGGATATACATTAGTCCGCCTCCCTACTTCATAAACCCTTGATAATGGCGCATCAGGATTAGCGATTCGATTTGTTTCATTGTATCGAGCGCTACACCTACCACAATCAAAAGTGCGGTACCTCCGAAATATATCCCTTGAATATTGGTTACCCACACAATTAAATTAGGCATTATCGCAATCAGCGCCAGGAATATTGCCCCTGCAAGGGTTATACGGGTCATAACGCGATCTAGATAATCAGCGGTAGGTTTACCTGGTCTAAGGCCTGGGATGAACCCGCCGTATTTTTTCATATTCTCTGCCATATCCGATATGTTTAAGGTAACCGCAGTGTAGAAGTACGTGAAAAAGATAATGAGTAGCGCATACAAAATTGTATTAAGCGCTGTACCCCACGCAAACCACTCTGCCAAAGTTTTGACCCAACTGACATTTATAAACTGAGCCATGGTTACCGGAAACATGAGCACGGATGACGCAAAGATTATTGGAATAACACCCGCTTGGTTAACCTTCAGCGGGATGTGTGAAGTATGGCCGCCATACATCTTGCGTCCAACCACACGTTTAGCATACTGTACAGGTATCTTGCGCTGGCCTTGCTGTATCGCAATTACGAATACGATCATGGCCACAGCAATGATAAAGAATAAAACGATATTAAAGATATTAACCGTACCGGCACTGAGATATTTGTACATTACCATCAAACCGTCCGGCAATCTTGATACTATACCGGCAAAAATAATCAATGATATACCATTGCCGATACCCTTATCGGTAATCTGTTCCCCTAACCACATCAGGAAGGTGGTACCTGCCGTCAGTGTCAAAGCAATAAGCAACATCGAACCAATGCTCTGGTTGAGAAGCGCTGATCTAAGGCCAAAGGCCATGCCAATCGCCTGAATAAAGCCCAAGAGTACCGTGCCGTAGCGGATAATCTGGGTGATCTTTTTCCGTCCCTCTTCGCCCTCTTTAGACCACTGTTCAAGCTTCGGCACAACTACAGTGAGTAGCTGCATAATAATTGAAGCATTGATATACGGGGTAATACTCATTGCAAACACTGAGAACTTGCTTAGTGCGCCACCGGAAATTAAGTCCATCAATCCAAATAAATTGCCTGATGTAAATAATTGTTCGATTGCTGCGGCATTAACCCCAGGCACTGGAATATGTGTTCCGGCCCTAAACACTAAAAACATAATCAAGGTGAACACGATTTTTTGCCTGAGCTCAGTAATCTTGAGTACATTCGACAGGGCTGAAAGCACTTAGATCACCTCAACTTTACCGCCAGCTGCTTCAATTTTTGCCGCAGCCGACTTGCTAAAACCACTCGCTATAACGGTAAGCGACTTTTCCAGTTCGCCGCAGCCGAGAATGCGAATGCCATCGCGCACATTCTTGATTACACCTGATTCGATCAAAAGAACAGGATCTACAACAGTGCCGTTTTCAAACCGGTTGAGTTCACGCACATTGATTTCGGTATATTCTTTTGCGAACTTATTGTAAAAGCCACGTTTCGGCAGACGACGGTAAAGTGGCATCTGACCGCCTTCAAATCCCGGACGTACACCGCCACCCGCACGGGCGTTCTGACCTTTATGACCCTTGCCTGCTGTTTTACCCAGGCCCGATCCAAGTCCTCTACCTACGCGGGTGCTTTTTTTCTTAGATCCGGGTGCCGGAGCTAATTCGTGCAATTTCATATTAGCACCTCCTTAAAACTAGTCTTGTACTTCAGTCACAGTGACAAGATGCTCCACCTTATGGATCATACCTCTTATCGGCTGAGTATCATCCTGAACAATCGAGCTATTTACTTTACCCAATCCCAGAGCCTTTACAGTGGCCCGCTGGTCTTCTGGTCTGCCAATTAAGCTTCTGGTAAGAGTAATTTTTAACTTTGCCATTTCTTTCTCCTCCTTAGCCCAATAGTTCCTGAACGGTTTTGCCGCGAAGTTCAGCTACACGTTCTGCTCGCTTCAACTGATCAAGCCCTTTTAAGGTTGCCCGAACCATGTTGTTGGCGTTTGAAGAACCAAGGGATTTAGTGAGAATATCATGGACACCGGCAAGTTCAAGTACAGCACGTACCGGACCACCGGCAATAACACCAGTACCTTCAGAAGCCGGTTTCAGCAGTACCCGTCCAGCACCAAAAATTCCTGTAATCTGATGCGGAATAGTCGTTCCGACAAGTGGAACAACGATTAGATTTTTCTTTGCATCTTCCACGCCTTTACGAATGGCCTCAGGCACTTCAGACGCTTTGCCTAATCCCATGCCAACATGTCCGTTACCGTCTCCGACAACAACCAACGCGCTAAACGAGAAGCGGCGACCGCCTTTTACTACTTTGGCAACCCGATTTATAAAAACAACTTTTTCTTTAAGGTCAAGATGCGAATACTCAATTTTGGCCATTGATTTCCCTCCTTTTCTAAAATTCGAGGCCCGCTTCCCGCGCTCCTTCAGCAAGAGCAGCCACTCTACCGTGATATATATAACCGCCACGATCAAATACTACTTGCTTGATTCCCTTTGCAGCGGCTTTCTTCGCTACAGCAGTGCCTACGGCCTTAGCAGCGCTAATGTTGCCGCCGTACTCTACTGCTTCACGAACATCTTTATCTAACGTGCTGGCCGCTACTAGCGTAGTTCCGGTCGAATCATCAATAATCTGCACGTACATATGTTTTAAACTGCGAAACACGTTAAGACGCGGTCTTTCAACCGTACCAGCCACCTTATTACGTAGCCTGAAATGGCGTTTTTTTCTTGCAAAATTCTTGTTTGCTTTACGCAGCAAGGTATTCACTCCTTTCTAGCAGTTTACTTCTTACCTTTACCGCCGGCTTTACCAACTTTGCGACGAACCACTTCGCCCTCATACTTAATACCTTTACCTTTGTACGGTTCAGGTTCACGATAGGAACGAATTTTCGCAGCAAGTGCGCCGACCGCTTCTTTATCAATGCCCGAAACAATAATTTTGTTTGGAGCAGGTACATCTAAAGCCAATCCTGTAGGCGGCTCTACTTCTACCGGATGAGAAAAACCAAGAGTCAAGTTAACCTTATTGCCAGCTTTTGCCGCACGATAGCCAACTCCGGCGATTTCCAAAGTTTTAGTGAAGCCTTGGGAAACACCGATAACCATATTGGCAATCAAGGTTCGGGTTAAACCGTGCATCGCTCTATGTTCTTTTTCATCAGTAGGGCGGGTCACTACAACAGTATTATCCTCAAGCTTTATCAGCATATCTTTGGACACTGTACGGTTGAGTTCGCCTTTTGGGCCCTTTACAGATACCACATTACCGTCGCCAATGGTGACAGTTACGCCAGCCGGAACAGCAATCGGCATCCTACCGATTCTCGACATGATTCTACCTCCTAGTCAAAACCTTATTACCAGACGTACGCGATAACTTCGCCGCCAAGACCTTCTCGACGAGCTTGCTTATCGCTCATAATACCCTTGGAAGTCGAAATAATTGCGATACCAAGACCACCAAGTACTCGCGGCAATTGGTCTTTTTTCGCATAAACCCTTAACCCCGGTTTGGAGATCCTTTTGATACCGGTGATAACTTTCTCACGGTTAGAGCCATATTTTAACCCTACCCGCAACACACCCTGCTTACTATCAGCAACCATTTCATAATCCTTTATAAAGCCTTCGATTTTAAGGATATCGGCAATGGACTGCTTTATCTTCGATGCAGGAATTTCGACTTTATCATGATAAACCGAGTTTGCGTTGCGAATACGCGTCAGCATATCGGCAATCGGATCGGTCATTACCATTAGACATAACCCCCTTTCGGTAATTCTACTACCAACTAGCCTTAGTTACTCCAGGAATTGCACCTTGATAGCTCAGTTTCCTGAAGCATATACGGCACATTTCGAATTTACGCATATAACCGTGCGGCCGGCCGCAAATTTTGCACCGATTATAGTGGCGCACCTTAAATTTGGGCTCAGCCTTCCATTTTTCAACCAGCGCCTTTTTGGCCACAGGTGTCCCTCCTTTTTTACGCGCTAAATGGCATTCCCATCAGCTTCAAAAGTTCCCTGGCTTCTTCATCGGAATTAGCCGTGGTAACGATGACAATGTCCATGCCGCGAATTTTATCTACCTTGTCGTACTCAATTTCCGGAAAAATCAGTTGTTCTTTAATCCCCAGTGTATAGTTGCCACGGCCGTCGAAAGCCTGCGGGTTTACGCCACGGAAGTCACGTACACGGGGAAGAGATACGTTGAGAAGCTTATCAAGGAATTGATACATCCGTTCACCACGCAGGGTAACTTTTGTACCAATCGGCATACCTTCACGAATCTTGAAGGACGCGATCGACTTTTTGGCTCTGGTTACAACCGGACGTTGACCGGCAATCATAGTTAAATCATTTACTGCAGCGTCGAGAACTTTGGGGTTGCCAACAGCCTCACCTACACCCATGTTTATAACTACTTTTTCTACTTTAGGAATCTGCATTACATTCTTGTAACCGAACTTTTCCATCATAGCCGGAGCTACTTCATTTAAAAATTTATCCTTTAATCTAGCCATAGAGCGTTACCTCCTTTCTGCGCGATTACTTGTCTTTGTCAACAACTTCGCCGCATTTTTTACAAGCGCGGGCGATTTTACCACTAGCAAGAACCGATTTCTTAATACGGGTGGGCTTATCGCAAGCCGGGCAAATCAACATAGCTTTTGCTGAGCATAAAGGAGCTTCTTTTACCAAAATTCCGCCTTGCGGGGACTTCTGGGTTGGTTTCGCATGACGCTTAACCTTGTTGACTCCTTCAACAACGATTTTGCCTTTCTTCGGCAGTGCTTCTATAATCTTGCCTTTTTTGCCTTTATCCTTACCGGACAATATAACAACTGTATCGCCTTTTTTGACGTGCAGTTTATTAGTCTCGGACATGCTGTAGGACACCTCCTTTTACACCTAGATTACTTCCGGTGCCAACGAAATGATCTTCATGAAGTCTTTTTCACGCAATTCACGGGCAACTGGCCCAAAAATACGCGTGCCACGTGGGCTCTTGTCTTCCTTTATAATCACCGCGGCATTTTCATCAAAACGAATATATGAGCCGTCCACACGGCGCAAGCCTTTGCGCGTACGAACCACAACCGCTTTTACCACGTCACCTTTTTTTACCACTCCACCTGGGCTGGCATCTTTTACCGCCGCTACAATAATATCGCCAATATTGGCATACCGGCGATACGAACCGCCAAGCACCCTGATGCACAGGACCTGCTTAGCTCCGGTATTGTCAGCAATATTAAGGATGGTTTCTTGTTGGATCATCGCTTATCCCTCCTTCGCACACAGAGAATAGAAAGCCGTTCTTCGCCTAATTACTTGGCTCGTTCTATGACTTCCACAACCCGCCAGCGTTTGTCTTTCGACAACGGCCGGGTTTCCATTATCTTTACAGTATCACCCACATGAGAGTCATTATTTTCATCATGGGCTTTAAACCGATCGGTCATCTTTACGGACTTATTATAAAGCGAATGCCGCTCCAGACGTTCTACTGCAACAACGACTGTTTTTTGCATTTTATCGCTAACAACTTTACCGATTCGAACTTTGCGCTCGTTTCTTTCCGTCACCTTGTACCAGCCCTCCTTCCGGTTCGTCTTATCAAGCAATTTATCATGGCGTACAGTTTAGCATTAAGCTTGTTTTGCTTGCTGCACTTCACGTTCACGCTGAATAGTCTTTATGCGGGCGATTGATTTCTTGACTTCCTTAATCCGCATGGGATTTTCCAGTTGACCGGTAGCAAGCTGAAACCTAAGGTTAAACAACTCGTCCTTTAGTCCTGATAATTTCTGGTCAAGTTCGGCAGCGCTCATGTCGCGGATGTCTTTAACCTTCATCTGCTTCACCCACTTCTTCCTGAACTTTCGGCAGTTCATCACGTTTGACGAACTTAGTTTTGATCGGCAATTTGTGAGCAGCCAAACGCATAGCTTCTTTAGCTACTTCTTCAGGCACGCCTGCCAATTCGAACATTACACGGCCCGGTTTAACTACTGCCACCCAGTATTCAGGCGAACCTTTACCACTACCCATACGAGTTTCAGCAGGTTTTGCAGTAATCGGTTTATCCGGGAATATTTTAATCCAAACTTGGCCGCCACGTTTAATGTAACGAGTCATAGCAATACGGGCTGCTTCGATTTGGCGATTGGTGATCCAAGCTGGCTCAAGAGCCGCTAAGCCGAATTCACCATGGCTAACGGTGTTTCCGCGTTGTGCTTTACCGGTCATGCGACCGCGAAATTGCTTGCGGTGTTTCACCCGCTTCGGTATAAGCATTATTCCTCGCTCCCTTCACTAGCGACGGCAGCGTGTTTAGCAGGCTCAACCTTTTTAGCTTCAGGTAATACCTCACCTTTATAAATCCAAACCTTTACTCCGATAAGGCCATAGGTGGTGTGAGCTTCTGCTGTGCCATAGTCGATGTCGGCCCGCAAAGTATGCAGCGGAATACTGCCTTCACGCGCGCTTTCGCTACGTGCAATTTCAGCGCCGCCTAAACGGCCGCCTACCATAATTTTAATTCCTTTAGCACCCATTCTGATGGTACGGCCAATGGATTGTTTCATCGCCCGACGGAAAGCAATCCGTCGTTCCAGTTGTGCGGCGACATTTTCTGCAACCAAGGTTGCATCCATTTCAGCCTGCTTTACTTCAGCAATGCTAACGTCAATCACTTTATCTGAAAGCTTTTTGAGATCGTTTTTAAGGGATTCAATTCCTGAACCGCCCCGTCCGATAACCATACCTGGTTTTGCGGTATGAATAGTGACTTTAACACGATTGGCAGCGCGTTCTATCTCAATCCGGGCTATCCCGGCAGCAAACAGCTTTGCTTTCACAAATTTACGAATCTTGATGTCTTCGTGAAGGTTCTTAGCATAATCTTTATCAGCGAACCATTTTGCGTCCCAGCTTTTAATGATGCCAATCCGAAGACCATGGGGATTTACTTTTTGACCCACTTTTTTCCCTCCTTCGCCGTTATCTTTCTTTTACAACCAATGTAACGTGACTACTGCGTTTCAAGATTTTAAACGCCTGCCCACGGGAACGCGGATGAATGCGTTTCAGGGTAGGGCCTTGATCGGCATAGGCAGCGGCTACAAATAATTTATCGGAATTCATATCAAAATTGTGCTCTGCATTGGCAACGGCTGACTTCAACACTTTTTCTACCACTTCTGACGCAGCTTTCGGCGTATACTTCAGAATAGCATATGCTTCGCCAATGCTCTTACCGCGAATTAGATCAATAACAATACGCACTTTGCGCGGTGCAATCCGCACATATCTCGCAACTGCTTTAGCTTCCATGTACGAACCTCCTCTCGGCTACTATCTTAACGATGTTGACCTCTCCGTACCGCCGTGACCTTTATAGGTACGGGTCGGTGCGAACTCACCCAGTTTATGTCCAACCATATCTTCCGTCACATACACCGGAACATGCTTACGACCGTCATGCACAGCAATGGTATGTCCGACAAAGCTTGGGAGTATGGTGGAAGAACGCGACCAAGTCTTTACAACCTTCTTCTCATTCTTAGCGTTCATAGCTTCTACTTTTTTCAGCAGGCTTTCATGAACAAATGGTCCCTTTTTTATCGATCTGGACACCTTACAGGCCTCCTTTCCCTATCCCTTATTTCGTCCTTCTTTTAACAATCAACCTGTCAGAAGCCTTGCTACGGCGGGTCTTGGCACCCATAGCATGTTTACCCCATTTGGTAACCGGATGCTTACGGCCAACTGGCGACCTGCCTTCACCACCGCCATGCGGATGGTCAATCGGGTTCATCGCAACGCCGCGATTAGCAGGGCGTATACCCATCCAGCGCGAACGACCGGCTTTACCGATAGTGATATTTTCATGTTCAAGGTTTCCAACTTGGCCGATGGTTGCTCTACAATTCACATGTACTTTGCGAAGCTCGCCGGAAGGCAATCTGAGAAGAGCGTGTTCGCCTTCTTTTGCCATCAACTGAGCGGAAGCTCCGGCACTGCGTACCATTTGAGCACCTTTACCAATTTTAAGCTCGATATTGTGAATCTGAGTACCAACCGGAATGTTTTTGAGCGGCAATGCATTCCCTACTTTAATATCCGATTCCGGACCACTTGTAACAACATCGCCCACTTTCAATCCGTTGGGAGCCAGTATATAGCGCTTTTCGCCGTCAGCATAATTAAGAAGAGCAATCCGTGCACTGCGGTTCGGATCATATTCGACGCTGGCCACCTTTGCCGGGACTCCGTCCTTCATACGCTTAAAATCAATAATTCTATAGAGGCGCTTGTGTCCGCCGCCCTGATGCCGAACAGTCAGCCGTCCTTGCTGGTTACGACCAGCATGTTTTTGCAGGCGTTCGGTTAGAGAGCGTTCCGGTTTATCAGTAGTAATTTCATCGAAACTAGCTACCGTCATAAACCGTCGTCCTGGCGCGTATGGTTTAAAGGTTTTTACTGCCATTTTTGTCCCTCCTTCAACCTGGTATTATAATCCTTCGAAGAACTCAATGGTTTGGCCCGGAGCCAATTTTACAATGGCTTTTTTGTAATCCGGACGTTTCCCTTGGGTTCTTCCCATCCGCTTGGTTTTTCCCATGACGCGGATGGTATTTACGACAAGCACTTTCACTTTGAATATCTGCTCAACTGCTTGGCGAATTTCCACTTTATTGACCTTCAACGGCACAATAAAAGTGTATTTATTGTCCTGCATCATGCTGGTGGTCTTTTCAGTAATCAGAGGGCGGATAAGAATATCGCGCGCGTTAGACATTACGCCAACACCTCCTCTATCTTGCTGACCGCATCCTTGGTAATAAGAACTTTGCCATGATACAAAAGATCATATACATTCAGTCCTTGAGAGGTAATATTCTTTACACCTGGAATATTGCGGGATGATTTATCAACATTGTCGATGTATTCGGCAGTGATAATCAAAGCTTTCTCCCCGGAAACTTTCAGGCTGTCAAGCATTGAGACAACACTTTTCGTTTTCGGTTCGCTAAAGTTGATATCCTCCATTACCAGAAGTTCACCAGCCATTACTTTTGCGGACAAAGCAGACTTTAATGCCAGTCTGCGCGCTTTACGCGGCATTGAAAAAGCGTAGCTGCGCGGGTGCGGACCAAATACGGTACCGCCTCCCACCCAAAGTGGCGAACGAATGGTACCTGCACGGGCACGGCCAGTTCCTTTTTGTTTCCAAGGCTTTCTGCCCCCGCCGCGAACCATAGCTCTGGTTTTAGTAGCCGCAGTACCAAGACGCTGGCTGGCCAGCTGCATTACAACAGCTTGGTGAAGAACAGCTTCGTTGACGTCTGCGCCAAATACACTTTCGTTTAATTCTATCTCACCGGTAGTTTTGCCGGTGATATCATACACTGCTACTTTCGGCATATGCATACATCCTCCTTTCACGATCCACTATCCGGATCATTTCATCGGTTTAACAGTATTTCTTATTACTACCAAGCCGCCCTTAGGTCCGGGAATAGCACCTCTAACCAGGATAAGGTTCCGTTCAACATCTACCTTTACTACAGTTAAACGCTGTACGGTAACTTTATTGCCACCCATCCGACCTGGAAGCTTCTTACCTTTAAAGACCTTACCGCCGCCGCCGCTCATACGCGAACCGATAGTACCAGGTTCACGATGCGACTTGGAGCCGTGAGCCATTGGACCGCGTCTAAAATGATGGCGTTTAATGCCGCCGGCAAATCCTTTGCCTTTAGCAGTACCAGTTACATCAATCATTTCGCCTTCCGCGAATACATCGACGCCAATGCTGTCACCTACGTTATAGTCGGGTGCATCAGCTAACCGAAGTTCCCGGATGAACTTAACAGGTTTAGCACCTGTCTTGGCAAAATGTCCTTTCATCGGCTTGGTAACTTTTTTATCTTTAACAGTGCCAAACCCCAGCTGCACCGCATTATAGCCGTCGCTCTCGATAGTTTTATTCTGAAGTACAACGCTAGAACCGGCTTCAACAACCGTAACAGGTACGACTTCGCCTTGGGCGGTAAAAATTTGCGTCATACCAAGTTTTTTTCCTAAAATTCCTTTAGCCACTACTGCCACCTCCTCTTACAGCTTGATCTCAATATCCACACCGGCCGGCAAGTCAAGACGCATTAGCGCATCAACTGTCTTCGGTGTCGGCTCAATGATGTCAATAAGGCGTTTGTGGGTACGCATTTCGAATTGCTCACGGGAATCCTTATTAACATGCGGTGAACGCAGGATAGTGAAAATATTCTTTTCGGTAGGAAGTGGAATGGGCCCGGAAACAAACGCTCCCGTCCTCTTCGCTGTATCCACAATTTTAACTGCACTCTGGTCGAGCGCCTTATGATCATATGCTTTTAAGCGAATTCTGATTTTCTGTTGCTTAGCCATAGTATTTCCTCCTTATCGCCCGGTTTCTTGAACTGGACATTCTCCATGGAAATTTCCCTCTATTTATTCAGGCAACCTTCCATGTCATCGCATCCATGCCTTTCATTTGGATAGGGGCGATGATTGGTCGCCCCATCCTCCTGAAATCATTCCGATTAAAATTACTCGTTGATTGCGGTTACAACACCGGCGCCAACGGTACGGCCGCCTTCGCGGATAGCGAAACGCAGACCTTCTTCAATTGCGATCGGCGTAATCAGC
>JAGGAE010000013.1 GCA_017889725.1 Bacillota bacterium
ATTAACACAAAAAAGCCTCCTCAGTACTGCGAAAAGTAGAACAAGTCAATGGTGCTATAATAAATTCACAGCTAAGATGTGAAAGAATTTTCTCGTTTAATTGCCTATAAATATCTTTCTATTTACAGGTAATTATATGTTTTATTTTTCACTTTTTCAATGCTCTCCCAAAGATAAAAATCTACTACCATACATCCTCAGATATTATCTTTCGAGGTCAATATCTCTACCTCTCTTAACGAATGCATTAGTCAAAAAACTTGCTAATATCAGCACCTGAAACCTGCTAAAACATAACCAATGGTATGTTTCTCCGTATCGGGTACAACATAGAAATAACTAGGATTTTAGATTCAAATCATAAAATAAGTCTCAGGAGACATTGTTGATAAACCAACAACGTCCTGAGACCTAGTAAAATTTCGCCATTACCAATGGTACGGTTCTCCGCGACTGATTTTGTAGGCACGGTAGATTTGCTCGACGAGGAGGAGGCGTATCATTTGGTGGGTGAAGGTGAGCTTGGAAAAGGAAAGGCGTTCGTTTGCAGCGGCGCGAACTTGCGGTGATAGGCCGAAGGCGCCGCCGATGAGAAAGGTGATATCACTTTGGCCGCTCAAGGCAAGCTGATCCAGTTTTTCCGCTAGTTCTTCCGAAGCCACCTGTTTGGCATCTACATCAAGCACAATGAGATGGCTTCCATGTCGAACGGCTTTTAAGAGCCTTTCTCCTTCCCTTTCCAGTGTTTTGGCCTTTTCGGCGGCGGAGGGATTATCGGGCATTTTTTCTTCGGCGATTTCCTGTATCTGAAGCTTGCAAAAAGGAGTTAACCTTTTCAAAAATTCTTGTATACCGTCGGTTAGATAGCGTTCCTTTATTTTTCCAACAGCGAGAATAGTGATTTTCATCGACTGGGCATTTCTTCCAGGGTAACGGTTACATTGATATTCTTTTTTTCCCGGATAAGAGATACTTCGATGGAATCGCCTATGGCATGAGCGGCAATCGCCTCTTGCAGGTCCGCTATGCTGTTAGTTTCTTTTCCTGCTACCTGCACAATGACATCGCCCTTTCGGATGCCGGCCTTATCGGCTGGACCATTGGCGGATATGGCCGCTACGAAAACTCCTTTATCTATATTAAGAATATAGCCATAGCGTGGTGCGGTGTTGGGATCAAGGGGACTAACGCCCAAATACGGACGGGCCACATGCCCTTTTTCAATGATGGACTGTACAATCGGACGTACAGTGTTAGCAGGTATGGAAAAACCAATGCCTTCCACACCTTCAACAGATATTTTCGCACTGTTAATGCCAACGACTACGCCATCAGCATTAACTAAAGCCCCTCCGGAATTACCAGGGTTAATCGCAGCATCGGTTTGAATAAGCTTAAAGCGCCGTTCGCCAATTTCAATAGATCGGTTAAGAGCGCTAATAACGCCTACGGTTACGCTGCCGCGGAACTCCAACCCCAGAGGATTACCGATAGCAATGGCCGGTTCCCCTGCCATAAGGGAATCGGAATCGCCAAGCGTCGCTGCCGGCAAACCGCTCGCCTCAATTTTTACTACTGCAAGATCGGTTGGCTGATCCACACCCACGACTTTACCGGCAAAGGTTCGGCCGTCTGCCAGCGATACACTTAGTTCCTGGGAATTCTCCACTACATGGTAATTGGTTACAATATAGCCAGTGCCATCAATGATTACGCCTGAGCCGCTGCCCTGCTCGGTAAGTACTTTTCGATTATAGAAGTCACGGGCATACGCTTTGTTGACAATCCCGACCACGGTCGGACCAACAATTTGAGCGGCCCGGACAACCGCCGTATTGCGGGATTCGGACAGTTGCGACTGCGGCGGAAATGGCAGGGAAAGTTGAGGCGCTATCTGGTTTTTCTGTAACGGCTGAACCAAAAAACGTCCGCCAAAGCCCAATACAATCCCGCTGGTAATGACCGCGCTGATAAGAGCTACCGCCACATACGGAACCCACTGCTTAATTTTTTCCCTCATATCGATAACCTCCTATCTGTTGGAATCGAGCTGGCCTTGTCAGGATATGTCAGGTATAAAGAAATGTCAGTTCCTATCTTATAGCTCTGCTCGCTTAAAATATCCGAGACTGTTTTTTCAGCAACCTCAGGCCGGTTGTTTTCTTGACTAAGGTGAGCAAGAAAGACATGGCAATTTTTTTTCTGCTGCAGCCGGGCCAGTGTCCAGCCCGCATCCGTATTGGCCAAATGCCCCTTGTTGCTTAATATGCGTTTCTTTAAAAACCAGGGATAAGAGCCTTGATTTAACATGTCTACGTCATGATTGGCTTCCAGAATAATAACATCGGATAAGGATAAGGCTTTTTTTACAGAATCGGTTACAAACCCCAAATCTGTGGCAAAAGCACATTTTGTGTGTTTGTGATACAATCGAAAGCCCACCGGCTCAACAGCATCATGTGAAATATCAAAAGGTTCTATTTTTACCCCGCCTATATCCAGGCTGGACGTCAGTTCTCTCTGGCAAGCTGTCGGCACATCGCAGGTTTTCGAATCATTAAGAATGGCCTCCCAGGCCGCGGGACGAGCATAAACCGGCACCCCGTATTTCCGAGTAAGGGTGGATAGTCCACTAATATGGTCACGATGCTCATGGGTAATTAGCACTCCGTCCAAATCACCAATATTCACACCTACTTTATCCAGTTCGGTTTTTATCCGCCGGGTACTAATCCCGGCATCTACCAATAGTTTTACCCCACCCAAACTTATAAGGGTTGCATTGCCGCGACTACCGCTGGCCAGTACATTAACCTGCATATTAGCTCCTTATTATTTGTCTTTTTGGGTTTTATATTCGTTCCTAACGGGCACAATCCTTTTCGTATATACCAAACACAGGCTAATTAAGCGGCATTTTGCTTACTACCGCCTGTCTAATGTCCTCCGGTAAAGCCTCTAACAGCACGCCGCTTATGTCGTGCAGGCGCTCCGGTGTCTTTGCTTCAAACCGCAGGGTAAAAAGAGGCTCGGTGACTGAAGCACGAATCATAGCCCAGCCGTCTTCAAATTCGACGCGTACCCCATCGATAAGGTTAAGTTTATAGGAAGCTAGTTTTTTCGCCACTTCGTTAAGCACGGATGTTTTATCATATCCCAAGTCGGCAACCCGGATATCGGGAGTTAATAAGTAGTTGGGTATGGCGTCGATTAACATAGCCAACGAACGGTGCTCAGCAACAAATTCACAAACTTTTAACGCACCAAACATACCATCATCATAACCCAGTTCCCGAAAGAAAAAGTGTCCGCTGATTTCTCCGGCAAAAAGAGCCTTTTCTTCCAGGAAAGCCTTTTTGCTAAAAGTATGCCCGGCCCGGGCCATTACAGCCCTTCCTCCGGCTTTAACAATCTCCTCCGGCGCAACCATGGAGCATTTTGCATCATAGATGATGGTTCCCGGTCCTTGTTCCAGGTAGTACCGGGCCAAAAGTACCATTATGTCATCATTATCCACCGGACGTCCTTGTTCATCCACAAAACCTACCCGGTCACCGTCACCGTCAAAGGCTACACCGAGGTCGGCACCGGCCTCCCGGACTTTCTGGCCTAGTTGTACTAGGTTTTCGGCGAGAGCCGGATTGGGCGGATGGTTGGGAAAATCCCCATCCGGTGTACAATTCAGTTCAATTACCTCATACCCAAGCTTTTTAAATAGCCGGGGAGCAATAGTCGATGTCGCACCATTGCCTGCGTCAATGACTACTTTTAACGTTTGACGTTTCGATAGCGCCGATGTAAATGCCAGATAGTCTTCCACCACCGGCAGGTGTTTGACTTCCCCTTGCCCGCTCACTCTTGTTCCTGCTTCTACAAGGCGCGCAATTTCCTGTACGTCTTCTTCACTAACCGGTTTATCTCCAAAAACCAGTTTGAATCCATTATACGGCGCGGGATTATGCGAAGCGGTTACCATTATACCACCCTTTGCCGCGGTAGTTTTTAATGCGTAGTAAAAAATAGGAGAGGCTACCGTACCGATATCAATAACTTGGCAACCGGATTCAATTAACGCATCAATGACTATTTTTATTAACCTAGGTGTCGATATACGGACATCGCCACCAACTACTACTTTTTCCCCTGCAAGTTTATAGCCTACAGCCAAAGCAATTTGTCTGGCAGCAATGTCAGATAAATCCTGCCCGGCAATTCCCCGAATATCACATGCATGATAAATACTCATTCGTTTCTCCTTTTCCTTCTGCATACTTACACTACCGTTATTGTAGCATGTACCCACTTTACTGTTCAACTTTTGGCCCTATTTCAAAAAAAAGCTGCCGGACAACAGCCGGCACACTTTTCATTTGGATAGCTTTATTCGTTTTCCCGTGCCCAAACTTGCCATTGTGTCTCAAATGAAGAATACTCCATGCCTAACGTCGTCTCTACCCCACTTTTAAAAGTAGTTCCCCGGCGTAATGCATCGATCAAAGCATGAAGCTTGTCTTCTCCATGAACCGCCGCGATATAGCGAACGGCCATCAAGGATTCCCGGTAGGCTAACGCCTGGTTATTCAGTTCATCAAAATGGTCATCTAGCTCAGCCATAGTATATAGCTTTCGGCTTATGGAATTATCCTCTGTCCGCCATTCATATCCATTTACCTTATATTCCACATATTGTGCCAATCCTTCGGTAAACCAGCGCGGATAGTTTCCGCTGGTCATGTAATCAAAGACTAAATGAGTAAATTCATGCACCATCGGACCTGTGCGTACAAATTCTTCTGCGGTTACATCCTTCAACCAAACTTTAGGCGAAAGAATTTGTATCACTCCGCCCCAATATACCCCCATTGCGCTTTGGGACCCAGACCACCCAAATAATTGATTGAGTTGCTGTTTATCGGGATAAACGAGCAGTAAGGTTTTGCCCTGCGGGGTAAAGTTTAGTTCGGCAGTAACCGGCCTGTATGCTTTTTCCGCCGCTTGGCCGATGATAGCTATAACATCAGCATCACCTTGCTCATATTTTATGATAAAATGTTCGGTCTCATAGACCGACATTGAGCGGGTCGCCAGATTGAGTTTAAGTTGGGTAACATATCGGACGAGCGGATATATCCAGTTTTGCGGCCGAACGGGAAACTGCAGCACAACAAAAGCCGCCAGGAGTAAAACTATCAATACAAGATTTTGAGGCATTATTATTTTCCGCATGGCCATCCCCCTCCCCTATAGGTCTCAGCTGCAAATTATATCATGCCGCCAGGAGGTTGCCCACCGGTAAATTCTTGCTTGAAGCGTTTTAATCAGCCCAACAAAAAAGACCGCTATCGCGGTCATAAGTACTTAAAATATCTCCGGCTAACCTTCTTCCATTGTTTTGGTCACTGGTTAGTTTGCCGTGCTTTTTTGACATTCCGGGCAGATGCCGTAGAAATAAAACTGTTGCCCGGTTAACCGATAAGAAGTCTTGCTCGCTACTTCATTAACAAACCCGGAAAATTCAATATTGTTAAGGTCGTCGACCCGCCCGCATTCCAAGCATCTTACATGGGGATGATCGCTGGTATCAGCGTCGTACCGAAAGCTGTCCTCCCCTGCATTGAGAACCTGAATCATACCGATTTCCCGTAATATGTCTACAGTTTTATAGACTGTGGCTAAACTCATTGTCGGATAGGAGGGCTGAAGTTCATTAAAAATCATCTCAGCACTCGGATGCGATTTTGTTGCAGCTAAAATTTTATAGATAGCCAACCGCTGCGGCGTCACCTTGAAACCTTTTTCTCGTAAGAGGTTTGTTACTTCCTTATCCACTTAAATCGCCTACTTCCAAAAATTAATAAAAGAGCATAATACAATCCGCAGTCTAATTAATAAGGATTTTCCAATTGTATTGACTTCATTCTACAAACATTATCCTACTTTGTCAATACCTCCAATAACTAATAAAGAGACCTTATTAGGTCTCTTTATTAGTTATTGCATAGCCTGTGACTGGCTGGTAAACTTCGATTTCACCTGCTGAATATCTTGAGCATTGGCATTTTTGACACTATAGAAACCTTTCTGCTGCATGTATTCAAACAGTTGTTTTTGCTGACTGTATAAGTCACCGAGGATGGTCATATAATCCCGGCGAAGTTGTTCATCATTGGCTTCCTGGATATAAGTATTCACAGAAGACGCCATGTGCTTTGCTTCATTAAGACAAACCTGGAGAATATCGCGGTCTTGAAATGAAGCTCCCGCACCATTATTGGCTTGGCTCTGATTTTGATTTGCCACCCTGTATCACCTCTTTACTGTAAATTTTGCCCAGCATTCAAATGTCGGCTTATTGTCTGGTAATTCTGCTGGTTTTTTTGCGCCATTTGCTGAAACATTTGCTTTGCCTGACTATCATTCGTCTGATTAGCAAAGAATTCCAGTGTTTTTACACAAGTCTGCTCAGCATTAAGAAAGTCTTCCAAATGTAATAATTCTTTTGCCGATAACATCCTTCTCCCTCCTTTCTTTTATACAACTATAGCATCTCCTCTCCGTAAACTAATATGCACCTTTCCTACTAGTCTGTGGTCGTTTTTATCCCCTATACCGCCAAATATATTTTCTCTTAGCCTTCCTTTTTTAGAAAACCATGACTTTTGTCCTACAAAATCAGGACTATTATCCAATTTTGTCAAATTAACGCAACTTATATAATAGATAGTGTAGATTATTGTAAAATAATGGTGGGGGGGATTGGATGCGGATCGAAGATACCGGCACGGGTATGGTGCTTACGCAAAATATCACGGACAAGACGGGTGCTATCCTGCTAGAAAAAGGCATTACTCTCACGGAAAACCATATCCAACATCTTAAGCATCTTGGTCTATCGACCATCCAGGCATCTCATCCTCTCTCTCAAACTTTAAAGCGAACGATTGCACCTGGACTCCGTGAGGAGTTGGCCGATTGTTTTAAAGGCTTATTCCAACTGAAAGCAGCAGATGTTTTGAACTTTTTTCCACCAGCCGCTGTAGTGAACCGCTTACACCCCACCATCGACAAGGTAATCGGCGAAGTCGCGGGATTAATGGACGATATGGCAACCTTAAATCTCCGCCAACCCTTCCAAACTCTCGAAGAACATGCCGCAAACGTTTGCCTTCTCTCTGTTGCAACTGGTTTATATTTACATTTTGATGTTCAGACCTTGCATGAGTTGGCTTTGGGAAGCTTACTTCATGATCTGGGTAAATCGATGCAACCTCTAGAGGCGCACGCCAAAGCGTATTTACATACCATATACGGTCATGAACTCATTATGCGTTGCGGTCTTGGTACTACCATAGCCCGCATAGCCGCCGAACATCACGAAACCTATAGCGGAACAGGCTACCCCAAGGGATTATCCTCGCGAAATATTCATCCGTTATCACGCCTTGTTACGATTACTAACTATTATGATTGTTCATTAAACAGGGACGGACTCTCCGTCAACTATCGCCAAGAACTCTTCGAAAGCATGTTGTCTGACAATGAAAACAGGTTTGATCAAAACCTTGTGCGGGCCTTTTGGGATACTGTTCCGGTCTTTCCGTCAGGAAGCCTGGTCCGCCTTAATACAGGGCAACTTGCCTATATTGTCCGAAACAATACTCATTTTCCCTTACGGCCGATGGTCCGGATTGTCGAAGATGTCGCTTCCTTTGATATAGATTTGGCCATGAAACTTAACCTTACTATTACCGAATTAATTCTTGAATAAACTCCCCCAACTTAAAGCTAACCTCAAGAGAGAGCACACCTTAACAGGTGAGCTCTCTCTTGAGGTTAGCGAAAATATGTTTTTTTGAAGCTTATCCATTATATTCCCCGAATAACTCTGCTATAATAAATCTTATGAAATAAGGACGGAAAAGTTGGTGACTATATGCTTATAAACGAAATACCGCTCATAATTTCCCGCGAACTCGGAGTAAAAGCGGCACAGGTATCCGCTACCATCGCCTTGTTAGATGACAGCAATACGGTACCATTTATAGCCCGGTATAGAAAAGAAGCAACCGGCGAACTCAACGAGGAGCATATCCGCACTATAGAAGAGCGGAGTGCGTATTTGCGCAATCTGGTAAAACGTCAAGAAGAGATTATCGCCAGTATTAACGAGCAGGGGAAACTTACCCCGGAGTTAGAGGCCGCGATTAACTCCTCTGTAAAACTCCAAGAACTGGAGGATTTATATCTCCCGTTTAGGCCAAAGAAAAGGACTCGTGCGCAGATTGCTCGGGAAAAAGGCCTAGCGCCTCTTGCCGAGCTTATGCTGGCCCAACAAGCCGAAAGCGGTGATGTTCTTACAATCGCTGCTGATTATATGAATCCGGAAAAAGAGGTAGCCTCCGCCGAAGATGCTTTAGCCGGGGCCATGGATATCATTGCGGAAACCGTAAGCGAACGAGCCGACATTCGTGCTCTCTTACGCAAAGAGTTCTGGATAAACAGCGAAATAGCTACCAGTTTGACGGTTCCGGAGCCCGAAGGACAGGCTTTCTTAAACTACAAGGAATACCATGAACCAGTCAAACGTATGCCCTCGCATCGCATCCTTGCTATCAATCGCGGTGAACGCAAAAATATACTCAAGGTGGAGCTTGTTGTTCATCATGATAACATTCTCGCCCTAATTAACCGTCAGGTCCTCCAACGCCCTTCTATTTTTTCGGACTACCTTCTCCAGGCAATTACCGACGGTTACAAACGTCTTTTATTTCCCGCGCTGGAGCGAGAAATCCGCAACCAACTAACGGAAAACGCCGAAAATCAGGCTATTCGGGTGTTTGGCTTAAATCTTCGCCAGTTGCTCTTACAACCACCCCTGTCCGGACATACGATTATGGGACTGGACCCCGGCTACCGGACGGGCTGTAAAGTGGCAGTAATCAGTCCCACCGGGCAAGTGCTTGAAACTGATACTCTCTACCTTACCGCCAGCCAAAATCAACGTTCAGCCGCCATGGATAAAGCCCTAGCTCTGATTAAACGGCACGGCGTTACTCTCATTTCCATCGGTAATGGTACGGCATCTTATGAAACCGAGGAGTTTGCCGCCGAACTTATCAATACCCATCAACTTCAGGTACATTATATTATTACCAACGAAGCTGGCGCATCGGTCTACTCGGCTTCAAAACTGGCCAAGCAAGAGATGCCTGATCTAGATGTTTCACTCCGGGGGGCCGTATCCATTGCCCGCCGGGTCGAAGACCCCTTGGCTGAGTTGGTTAAAATTGACCCTAAATCCATTGGCGTAGGCCAGTATCAGCACGATGTCAACCAAAAGGATTTATCGCACACACTGACCAACATTGTAGAATCCTGTGTAAATCATGTCGGGGTAGAACTTAATACAGCTTCTCCTGAACTACTGACTTATGTCGCCGGAATCAACGGAACAGTCGCTAAAAACATTGTTACGTACCGGGAAACCGCCGGGTTCTTCACCTCTCGCCATCAATTGCTTGAGGTTCCTCGCCTTGGTAAAGCTACCTTTGTACAATGTGCAGGGTTTCTCCGGCTGCAAAGCGGTAAAAACCCTCTGGATGCTACTCCCGTTCACCCGGAATCATATCCTCTGGCCGAGGCTATTTTAACTCAGTTAGGCTTTAACGTTCACGACCTTAAGGATAAAGAAAAGCTCTCGTTATTGTATAACGCCATTCAAGGCTGTGATTCACAAGACTTAGCTAACAGCCTACAGGCTGGCGAACCAACCGTTCGTGACATACTAGCCGCTCTCTCCAAGCCGGGACGAGACCCGCGTGAAGATCTTCCGGCACCGTTAACGCGAAAAAATATCGTCAAACTATCCGATATTACCCCAGGCACCTTGGTAAAAGGCACCGTCCATAATGTTACTGACTTTGGTGTTTTCGTGGATTTTGGCATAAAAACAAATGGTCTTATACACCGATCCGAATTAAGCGACAAGCGGTTCCGCCATCCCCTGGACGTAGTATCGGTTGGTGATATTATTGATTGTCTGGTGCTCAGCATTGACGAAAAGCGGGGACGTATAGCTCTCAGTCTTAAAAGAGCCACTGAAATAAAACAATAGAGGGTTATCCCCTCTATTGTTTTATTCCCGCATCACAGACAATTCCGGATGGGAAAACCCGGTTCCGCGAATCGTCTCGATCATAGTATCCGCCGCAGCCCTTACTAATACGATTTGTCCTTTGAGAGCGCTAACCGCCTGAGAATCATTTAGCAGTGTCAAGTTTGCTGCGGTATTCATTAACGCTCCCATTGCACCGGCATGGCTGGCAAAAGCACCCACCAAAAGGTCACTCATCGCATACGCCGGTACAATTCCCTGCATAACAAAATTGCTAATTAATTCTAACGTTTCGAGACAAATTCTCGCCGTCCAAAGCGGGACCTCTGCCGCCTCTTTGGCGGCCAGTTGAATAGCCTTCTGCCGGACAATTTGTTCTTCTCTGGACTGAGCGGGCAACGCATTCGCCTCAACCAACTTTCTAAAGGCTTCGGCATCCCGGTCAATTAATAGCTGTAATTCTATATGTAAGTGTTTTAATTTGGATTTCTTTTGATCTAGAATTTTTATATACTTTTCTTCGCTGTTCTCCTCGGCAAGATTCACTACCATTTCCGCCAAGCTAGCTCCAGTCAAGCCCATCAGCGCTGCCGCACTGCCGCCGCCGGGACCCTGTTCTTTTGAGACAAGTTGTGCTGCAAATTCACTAATACTTAGTATCGTAAGCATATAGCCCTCCCTGTTGCATCAATTTCTAATTTTCATCCCAAGATTATCCCTTCTATCAATATTCTACCTAATAACTTCTTATATGTATACTTTTACTGTAAAAACTACTATGAACAGCCTTTTTTTAGATAAAGGAATTATGCGAAATTAATCGAAAAATATAAATAATACTACTTTAAGGGAGCGTTTCAATGGACAGAAAACTGATATTTGCGCTGGATATCGGAACGCGCAGCGTTGTAGGTCTAGCTGGGGAAAAAACGGGTAATACCATTAAAGTACTGGCTATGGAACGCCAGGAGCACTCTACTCGAGCTATGCTGGACGGACAAATTCATGACGTACCGGAAGTGGCGCAGGTTTTATCAGCTGTCACGACTCGCTTACAAGAAACCGTCGGCCCTTTAAAAAAGGTGTCGGTTGCCGCCGCCGGTCGTGCTCTCTGCACCCTTCGCGCAGAAGCAGAAATTGATGCGGCCAGCCGGGGTATGCTAACAGCAGATGACGAACGCTCTCTGGAACTTGCCGCTATTCAAACAGCACAACACCGCCTCGCTACCGGCAAAGAAGTCGATGATCCGACTAATTACTATTGCGTAGGTCACAGCATTGTCCGATTCACGCTCGATGGCAATCCTATTAAAAGCTTGATAGGACAGCGAGGCAAAATAGCCGCGCTTGAGGTTATTGCAACGTTTCTTCCCCGTCAGGTTATTGATTCCCTGCAATCAGCCATTGAATCGGTGGGGCTGGAAATGGGAACGCTCACGCTTGAACCTATTGCCGCCATTAACGTACTCATCCCGCCTACCATGCGCCATCTTAACCTTGCGTTAGTCGATGTCGGTGCCGGAACTTCCGATGTTGCCATTACCAAAGACGGTTCCGTTATTGGCTTTGGCATGGTTCCTTGTGCCGGAGATGAAATTACCGAAGCACTTTCCCAAGCCTATCTTCTTGATTTTAATGTGGCCGAAATCCTTAAACGTAATCTTATCGGCAAACAACCAAAGATCGCGGTGTCGGATGTTTTAGGGCAAACCCAGCAGATTGACTGCAGCGAAATTATTGGCCAGATTCAGCCCGCTGTAAATGAACTAGCTCAGGCGATTGCCACCCAAATCATAACGCTAAACGCCGAAGCTCCACAAGCCGTACTGCTTGTAGGCGGGGGCTCACTCACTCCCGGATTACCGGAAGCGGTAGCGAACGCATTAAATATACCTTCTACCCGAGTAGCAATTAGACAACCGGATGCCGTCAGCGGACTGGAGGAAATCCCCCCCGAACTGTGTGCTCCTGATGGAGTTACTCCACTAGGGATACTCAAACTGGCCAGCAGCCAATCTCTCAATTTTATGAACGTTACGGTTAACAACCAACACTTACACCTTTTTAATTTAGGCAAATTAACTGTTGCTGATGCCCTTTTGACTGCCGGTATAGAAATCCGAAGTCTTCACGGGCGTCCCGGTATGGGGATAACAGTTACCGTAAACGGACAAAAGAAGTTTTTACCCGGCAGTATGGGGCAAAGCGGCTGCATTACGGTGAACGACGAAGCTGCCACTTTTAACGACTTACTGACTGAAGGCGATATTATTGTCATAAAAAAGGGCACCGATGGCTTATCTCCCAGTTGTATACTAAAAGATGTCGTCGACATTCCCACACCCTTGTCGGTTGTGGTGAACGGGAACACCCATTCTATTCCCCCTACCATTCAGATTGACGGTAAAGCAGCACCTCCTGAAACGCTTCTGTCTGACCGCTGTCAAGTACTCTGTCAGCTTCCTTCTACCTTGCGCGAAGTTTTAGCCCATTGCGGTCTTTCTGTCGAACCACGAAATCACCAATACAAAGTCAATGGGGTAAAACGCAGTTATCGCCAATGGTCGGACTTTATCCTAAACGGAGAAAAAGCAGCCTTAACCGATCAGGTACAAGAAAATGATACTATTACGGTTCAGAATGTTCCCCTTCCCACCTTCGCGGATCTTTTAGGTACGTCGAACGAGGAAAACACGTATTGCGTCGTTACCTTTAATGGAATCCAATGCAAGCTCCCGCTCCGTCGTCATAGTCTTACCGTTAACGGGAAACCAGCGTTTCTTACGGATACAGCGACCCCCAATAGCGTCATTGAGTTTACCACAAATGAAATACAGCCTATCATTAGCGATGTATTACTGGCCTCCCGATTTGATCCCCGCCAGCTTGGCAAGGCCGCAGCCAAAATAACCGTGCTAATCAATAAAAAGCCAGCTGAATACATTACACCCGTTAAAAACGGCGACAGCATTGAAATCGTAACCAGCTAACAAAAACCGCTCACTTCATTTCACAATTGAAGTAAGCGGTTTTTTATTGTTAAAAATTTAGTATTTTTATATCCATAATATTTACCAATTTACCATTATATGGCCTGCACATTGTTGCGACCAGATTGCTTTGCTATATATAGCGCCCGGTCCGCTTTTTCAAATGCCTCTTGGCTTCCCATTGTCACTGTCTTTACTGCCATACCAATACTAACGGTTATAGGAATGACCCCCTCGGACGTTTTTAAGGTACACTCTGATATCTGCATTCTTAGCCGTTCGGCAATCTGATAACCAGTTGTATAGGAAGTTCCCGGGAGAACCACGACAAATTCTTCTCCTCCATATCGAAACGCCATATCCCCAGCTCGAATACTCAGTTTGAGAATATTGCCAATCAGGGTCAGTACTTTATCCCCCATAAGATGACCATAGGTATCATTTAGCTTTTTAAAACAATCAATGTCAATGATAAGCAGAATATAACGATCCAAGGTATTTATCTTTTCTTTATACGCTCTGTGGTTATACAATCCGGTCAAACCATCAGTCAACGCCATTTGGTAGTTATGTTCATTTTGCTTTATTAATTCGAGCATCTGACTATCATCCCGGTTCTGCTTGGCAATAAGCTTGTGCACCGAAATAACCGCATACGTCACCATCATCGTAACCCAAAGATTAAAAACGGTATCCAGGGCTCCGTCTATTGTCAGCGCCGTCCCAGTTATGACCCGGCTTATCAAAAAAACAGAAGCAATCATCATGGCAACTCGTCCTGACCGCTTCCCACCGGCCTTAAGTGTCATCCGAAGCAACAAAATGTGGTACAAAGCGGGGCAGTAAGAAACCTGTAAATAATCCAATATGCCTATAAGCACCAAATTGATTAAAAATTCATTCACTCCAGGTGGCTTGCATCGCCGAAGCAACAAGGCATTGTAAGCCATATACATAGCTGCACAAAAAACTGCCAACGAGCTGAGTTTTACAGCTGTTATCCAAGCGGTTACGCCAATAAAGAAACCCAAAGCCAAAGTTACCTTTAAAAGCACCAACTGAATATCTTCCGTTACTAAAAGGTTAGGAACATCGGGTTTTTCACCTGCTCGCATTCGCCTCGTCGTACTATCCACCTGCACTCCGTTCTGCTTAATAAGCATAGACTTTGGATTAAGTTTGATTACACCCATATTATATTATAATTTCGAATAATTGAATACATAATGTAAAAAATTTCTTACATCTTTCGCCCAACCATTACATTTTTCTATCCGCTGCTTACGTACAGCATTTGTCGTGCCGTAAGGCTGTCCCCCCCCGCCGATACAACCACCGGGACACGCCATAATTTCAACAAAGGTGTAGTCCGCCTGCCCTGCTTTTATGAGTTCCATCACTTGTTTGGCATTACCAAGCCCATGGGCCGCCGCCACCTTGACTTTCGTACCGGACAAATCAATTTCGGCCTCTTTGATTCCTTCCATGCCCCGGACCGGAGTAAATTCTATATTGGGCAGTTCCTTGCCGGTTACTACTTCGTATACCGTCCTTAAAGCCGCTTCCATCACTCCTCCAGTAGCACCGAAAATAGCGGCAGCCCCGGTTGATATCCCCATAGGAGCATCAAACTCTTCTTCACTAAGTACCGAAAAGTCTACACCGGCCTGTTTTAATATTCTCCCTAATTCGCGTGTTGTAAGCACAGCATCTACATCCTGAAATCCGCTGTCTTTCATCTCCGGTCTTTGGCATTCGAATTTTTTGGCGGTACAGGGCATGATGGATACAACATACATATTCTCTGCCTGAATTCCCGCCCGCTTAGCATAATAGGTCTTGGCCAATGCCCCAAACATCTGCTGCGGTGATTTCGCCGTAGACAAATGGGGTAATTGATCAGGAAAATTATGCTCAATATACTTTATCCAGCCTGGGCTGCATGAGGTAATCATTGGCAAAACCCCGCCTGTTTTGATACGATGAAGAAGTTCATGTCCTTCTTCCATAATCGTTACATCTGCGCTAAAATCCGTGTCAAACACCCGGTCAAAGCCAAGTTTTCTAAGGGCGGCAACCAGTTTTCCGGTGGCGATGGTACCCGGAGCGCTGCCAAATTCTTCGGCAATCGATACTCTTACCGCCGGCGCTACCTGTACGACAACATGCTTTTCCGGATCGTCCAAAGCCGCCCACACCTTTTTAATATCATCCCGTTCATGTATAGCTCCTACGGGACAGACACTGGCGCATTGACCACACAACACACAGGCAACTTCGGCTAACGATTTTCCATACTCGGGTTCTACCGATACATCCACACTGCGGTAATGACTGTAAAGTATTCCGGTTTGCTGCACATGGTGGCAGACCTCGGCACACCGGCCGCATTTAATACATTTATTCGGATTGCGAACCAAAGAAGGAGTCGAAATATCCAACGGCGCATTGGCACAGGTCATTTCACCTTTCACTTCCCGAATACCGTAATCTGCCGCTAAATGCCTCAGTTCACAGTTTCCATTTCGCACGCAGGTAAGGCATTCCTGCGGATGGTTGGCAAAAATAAGTTCTAAAATAGTTTGTACCGTTTCCCTTATTCGCGGGGAGTTGGTTCTTACCTTCATACCTTCCGTAACCGGGGTCGAGCACGATGATACTAAATTACGCTGTCCCTCGACTTCCACGACGCACACCCTGCAGTTCGCTTTAACACGCTGATCCGGATGATGACACAGCGAAGGTATTTTCACCCCATGCTGCCTGGCTGCATCCATAATGGATAACCCTTGGTTTACTTCTACTATTTGACCGTTGAGCTCAAAATGCACCAACTTCATCATGCGGTAACCTCCCTTCTTTCAAAGCGCTGGGTAGAATCCAAACAGGCCTCTTCATACTCCTGGCGAAAATACCGTAGTGACGAAATAAGACTGTTCCCGGCAGCCTGGCCAAGTCCGCAAAATGCGGCATTCTGCATAGCCCTTGTATACCGCTCTAAATTATCTACTTCCGAAAGCTCAGCCTCCCCGGCAATCAGCCGATGGATGATCCGCCCCGCCTGCCGTAAGCCTTCCCGGCACGGCGTACATTTGCCACAGCTCTCATGAAGAAAGAATTCCACCCGGTTATGTACGTTGGCCAGAATGGAGCGGCTTTCGTTCATTACAAACACAGCTCCTGAGCCTATAGTAATTCCTCGTTCCTGGCAAGATTGATACTCAAGGGTACAATCTAATTCCCAAGGCGGTACTACTACGCCGGATGCCCCGCCAATATTAACGGCTTTAATACTTCCTCCCTCTTTCATACCACCGCCGTACTCTTCTATCATCTCTCGAAAGGTTGTGCCGAAAGGCACTTCGTAAAGCCCCCTCCGGGCAACATCGCCCGACAATGAGATCAGTTTGGTACCCGGGCTGTCACTGGTGCCGAGAGAACGATACCAGCTAGCGCCTCGGCTAATAATCATGGAGATATTTGCCAAAGTCTCCACATTATTAATAAGCGTTGGTTTTCCCCACAATCCATATTGCGTAGGATAAGGCGGCTTTAATCGAGGTCTTCCTTTTTTCCCTTCCATGGAAGATAGGAGCGCAGTCTCTTCTCCGCAGAGATAACTACCGGCACCGGAAAAAATCTCAACTTCAAAGGAAAACTCCTGCCCCAAGATATTCTTGCCCAACAGCCCGGCTGCTGAAGCTGCCGCAATACTTCGGCGCATAGTATCCTGCACCTCGGGATATTCATGACGAATATAGATATACCCTTTTCTTGCCCCGACGGCGTAAGCGGCCAGTGTCATTCCTTCCAACAATTGAAACGGAATATGAGACATAATGAACCGGTCTTTAAAGGTTCCCGGCTCACCTTCGTCGGCATTACAAATAACATACCGTACTGGTTCGGCATTATTGCGAACCATTTGCATTTTTAGCCCGGTAGGGAAGGCAGCTCCTCCCCGGCCACGCAACCCGGCAGCGGCTAAGGTTTCAATTATGTTCACAGGATTTCCGGTTAAGGCCTGTTTAAGCGCCTCGTACCCGCCAAAACTTTGGTAATGCATAAGCGTCGGAAATTCCTGAAACAGACTTAGACGAAATACAGAATCGTTATTATGATGCAGAGCAGTCAACATCCTCCGCCTCCTTCCGGTACTCTTGCAATATGGTGATGACAGATTCGGGAGTAACGTCACCGTACAGCGTATTATCAATTTTAATGGCAGGAGATGCGTAGCACGCTCCCAAGCAACTGACTCCCTCTAAGGTAAACTGCCGGTCAGAGGTCGTCTGCCCTAAGATAATTCCCAACTGATCTTCCAACACTGCTAAAATCTCCTGTTTTCCGGCATTCTCACACGGAGCGTTAATACAGACCCGGATAATATGACGCCCCCTTGGTTTTAATGATATAGCGCTATAAAAAGAAGCTGTCGAATAGACGCGGCTGCGGCTAACATTGAGACTATAGGCAATTTCATTCACCGAATCTTCGCTAACGTAGTTTTCCGGACTGGCGTCCTGTACCGCCAGTAAAATCTGCAATAAAGCCTGCTTCTCTTTCACTATGGTCTCTATATTATTATTAATTGTTTCCAGCTTCACCAAAAATCCCCCCTGTCTTTTGTTTCGATTTTAATTTAGTAAGTAAAATAAGTCAATTTAGTTATTTTTATAACATAAAGCATTTTACTTTCACATTTAACTTTGTTATTTTTGTAACTTATTTTACTTGCCACAAAACAACAAAAGTATACCGCCTTCCATTGCTTGAATTTACTGACTCTTTTAGTGTTTTTTTTAACACGTGCTCTTTTGTTTTCCCCTTCCGCCAAAAGAAAAAATGCCGGCAGATTACCGGCATTTTCTTGACATAGTTTTTTTGAATATAACTATAGGCCAATTTGCATAACAAAAGTTTTCATTTGTAATACTCTTTCACTTTTGCAAAAGCTACCGAGCTAGCGGCAATGGTATTTGCCACGTCCTTCTCAGTATGAGCCGCCGACATAAAGGACGCTTCAAACTGGGAAGGAGCCAAGTACACGCCTTGTTGCAGCATAGCATGAAAGTATATGGTAAAAGCACCGGTATCGGAGAGTTTTGCGCTATCATAATCAAAAACACTTTTCTCTGAAAAAAATAAGCCGAACATGGAACCGATCTGATGGAATTGAAGATTCAACCCCAATTTTTCCGCTTGCTGCTTTAACCCGGCGCATAATGCGTCCGTTTTTGCAGTCAGAACCGGATAAAAAGCAGTATCCTCAGTCAAAAGTTTTAAGGTGACAATTCCCGCCGTCATGGCCAGCGGATTGCCGCTTAAGGTTCCCGCCTGATATACCGGCCCGGCCGGTGCAATCATTTCCATAATATCGGCCCGTCCACCATAGGCGGCTACTGGCAGGCCGCCGCCTATGACCTTGCCTAAACAGGTCAAATCAGGAGTTATTTGATAAAGCTCTTGCGCTCCCCCATGGGCGACGCGAAAGCCTGACATTACCTCGTCAAATATAAGAAGCGCTCCATAATTCTCAGTAATTTGGCGAACTCTCTTTAAGTATCCTTCACGCGGCAGTACCAGCCCCATATTACCGGCCACCGGTTCAATAATAACGGCGGCAATATCTTCAGCCTGCTGCCGAAAAACATCTTCCAATGCTTCGGCATCGTTATAAGGCACCGTAATTGTCCCGGCAGCAATACCCGCGGGAACCCCCGGGCTATCAGGAACACCTAGGGTAGTCGCTCCTGAACCCGCTTTAACCAGCAGTCCGTCATGGTGTCCATGATAGCATCCGGCAAATTTGACTATTTTTGAGCGACCGGTATAGGCTCTGGCTAATCGCAGGGCGCTCATAGTGGCCTCCGTACCGGAGTTAACCATACGAACAAGCTCCATTGAGGGGAAAACTGCTTTAATCAATGCGGCCAGCTCGGTTTCCAACAAAGTAGGCGCCCCATAGCTGGTGCCCAAACCCACTCTCTCCCTAAGAGCTTCTACAACTCTCGGGTGAGCATGCCCCAAAATCATCGGCCCCCAGGAACCCACATAGTCTATATAGGTATTTCCGTCAATATCCTCCAATTTACTGCCAACGGCACGCGCAATAAAGGGAGGGGTTCCCCCTACACTGCGAAAAGACCGAACCGGGCTGTTTACCCCGCCTGGAATATATTTTTGGGCATCAGCAAAAGCTGCTGCCGATTTATTCATTGTATATGTCACTCTTTTCCCCTCCCTATAGCTGCAACCAGCCTGCGGCCTCCAACGCATGATACGTGATGATAATATCGGCACCGGCTCTTTTAATCCCGGTCAAAGTTTCGAGCACGGTTCGCTGTTCATCAATCCAGCCTTTCTCAGCGGCGGCTTTAATCATGGCATATTCCCCGCTTACATTGTAAGCGGCCACCGGCACAGTAAAGCTGTCTCGCACTTGCCGGATGATATCCATATACGCCATAGCGGGTTTGACCATGACAATGTCGGCTCCTTCCTCTATATCCAGAGCCACTTCTTTTAAGGCTTCCCTTGCGTTAGCTGGGTCCATCTGATAACTCCTGCGGTCACCAAACTGGGGTGTACAGCCTGCCGCATCGCGAAATGGTTCGTAAAAGGCCGACGCATATTTTGCCGCATACGACATAATACTTACCCTGCTATAGCCAGACTGATCAAGTACCTCTCTAATAGCCGCTACCCGCCCATCCATCATGTCCGACGGCGCTACCATATCGGCTCCGGCCTCGACATGACTGAGCGCCACTTTCGCCAATATCTCAATCGAGCCATCATTGTCCAAATGCTGTCCCTTGAATACCCCGCAGTGACCATGATCGGTATACTCGCATAAACATACATCACTGGTAATCACCAGTTCCGGCAGTTCCTGCTTTATCCTGCAGATGGCCTGCTGCACCGGACTATTGGGGTCCCAGGCACTTGAACCCTGGTCATCTTTATATTCCGGCAGACCAAATACCATTACCGCAGGAATTCCCCGTTCATAGACTTCCTTCGCTACTCGCACTGCCATATCGCTCGATACATGGTACTGTCCCGACAACACCGGTATTTCTCTTTTAATCTCTTTTCCCGGCACCACAAATAGAGGATATACAAAGTCTGTCGGCATTAACTGTGTTTCTCGGACCATCGCCCTGATTCCGGCCGACACTCGCAGCCGCTGTGGTCGAATGTATGGGGTCATACATTACTCCTCCTTCTCGCAAATATAAGCATGGATGGCATCTACCAATCCTCTTATCGTAAATTCTTCTGCAATAATATCCGGGTGCAGGCCATGTTGGACACAGGTCTCTGCCGTAATCGGCCCGATACAGGCCACTGTCGTCGACGCTAAAAGACTTGCCGCCTCTTCTCCCAACAAACCAATCAAATTCGTCACCGTCGAGGAGCTAGTAAAGGTAACGAATTGAATCTCTTTATCCTTTAACTGTTCGGCTACGCTTTTTCCATCGGCTTCTCCCAGCCCGGTACGATAGGCTTCTACTACATCCACCGTTACCCCCATTCGGGACAGAGCCTCCGGCAACATATCCCTTGCTACCGCCGCCCGTGGTATAAGGACTCTCATACCGGCAGCCAATTTATCCTCCATAACGCTGACAATACCTTCCGCTCTAAACTCGGCGGGGACAACATCGGCCAGTATCCCAAACTGCCGCAGTTTCTCCGCCGTTTTAAGGCCAATGGCCGCTACCTTTACCTCCCGTAACGCTCTTGTATCGCGCCCGGAATACTGCAATCGGTTAAAAAAACTGTCCACTCCATTCACGCTGGTAAAAATCAGCCATTGGTACGCGTTCAGTTCAAGTATGGCGCGGTCTAACCTGTCAAAACTAGCCGGAGGATTAATTTTTATTGCGGGAGCCTCAACGCATTTAGCCCCAAGGGCTTCCAAAGCTTCGGTAAGAGTACTGGCCTGCTCTCTGGCTCTCGTTACAAGAATAGTTTTCCCTGAAAGGGGCCTGTTGTCAAACCAAGCTATATCTTTTCTCAAGGATACCACATCACCAACAATAAAAATGGCCGGTGGCTTTATTCCCCGCCGCGCAGTCTCTTGGGCAGCTTCCCCTAAAGTAGTGACTAACACTTCTTGCTCGGGCTTTGTCCCCCAGCGAATTACTGCCGCCGGAGTGGTAGGTGCCCGCCCGTGGGCGATGAGTTTCGCAGTTATATTCGGCAGGTTTTCAACCCCCATCAAAAACACCAGCGTATCCGCCCCCATCGCCAGTTTATCCCACCGCAGCGTAGACTGGCTCTTGCCTTCCTCTTCATGACCAGTTACCACCGTAAACGAAGTCGCAATTCCCCGGTGGGTAACCGGTATCCCGGCATAAGCCGGTACAGATATAGCCGACGTTATCCCCGGCACAATTTCAAAAGGAATCCGGGCCGCCGCCAACTCCAGCGCTTCTTCTCCACCCCGTCCGAAAACAAAAGGGTCACCGCCTTTTAACCGCACAACAGTTTTTCCCTGACGAGCCCTGTCAACCAGCAAAGCATTGATATCCTGCTGACGCATTATGTGCTGACTAGAAGCCTTGCCTACATAAACAAGCTCCGCCTCAGGTCTCGTATGTTCCAACAGGCGGGCATCCGCCAGCCGGTCATATACAATGACTTCCGCAATTTTGAGTACTTCCACACCTTTGACACTCATCAATTTATAATCACCAGGTCCAGCCCCGACTAAATAGACTATTCCTTTATTCATGACCTCGCCTCCTGTGTATCGCGCAGTTCGGCCAATATTTCCCGTCCACCGCTGTTATACATACGCTGCGCAAGCCTTGCGCCTATTTGATACGCGTCTTCGAGGTGCCCTGTTTCCCTGTCTTCCAGACGCAGCCGTCCGTCTACCGACAAAATAACCGCCTGTAAAACAAGTCCCTCTTCCGTAATCCGGCCATATACCCCTATCGGCACTTGGCAGTTGCCCTCCACCCAGTTTAGAAAAGCCCGCTCGGCAACAGTAATTTGCGCCGTTTGCTCATGATGCAAACAGCTCAGTACATTGAGCACCGCTTCGTCATTCTCCCTGGTTTCAATGGCCAACGCCCCCTGGCCGACTGCGGGTAAGCAGATATCTTCCGGCAGAATTTGGGCAATATGCCGCTCCCAATTTAAACGGGTAAGGCCCGCTACTGCCAAAACAATGGCGTCTAATTCGGAATTTCTAAGCTTCGCCAGACGGGTATCCAGATTTCCCCGTAAATCTTTTATGATCAAATCCGGGCGATAATGTAATAACTGGGCCTTTCTCCTTAAGCTGGATGTACCCACTCTGGCCCCTTGCGGCAAGGTATCTACGCCAGTATATGTATCACTGACAAGAGCATCTCTCGCGTCCATACGCTCGGTGACTGCCCCCAGCGTCAAGCCCGGCGGCAGTTGCGTAGGCATATCTTTCAGACTATGTACTGCTAAATCAATTTCCCCGGATAACAACTCTTTTTCCAATTCTTTAGTAAAAAGTCCTTTACCGCCAATCTTAGCTAACGGTACATCAAGAATTTTGTCACCGGTGGTAACAATATTTTTTAGCACTACCTGTATCGCCGGATAACGAGCTTTAAGCAAATCAGCCACATAGTTAGCCTGCCATAGTGCCAATTTACTGCCGCGCGTACCGATGACAAGTTTTTCTATCAACCTTATCTCCCTCTCCTATTTCATCCAGTTTAAACAGAGTTCTTAACGCATCGATATATTGCTGTTCCTCTTCCGTTCCCGCTGCTTCATTCACCTTGACAATGGGATCCCTCAAGAGCTTTCTTGTCAGTAACTTACTCATATTTTCGATAATACGTCGTTCCTCCGGCGTCAGATTGGGCAATTTATTAAATGCCACCTTTAACGCCCGCTGGCGAATTCGCTCATTTTTAGCGGCAAGCCTTGCTAATACGGGTCGGTATGACAAATACCGGAATTTGACCAAAAGTTCCTTCAAATCCTCTTCTACAATCTGCTCCGCCGCTTTCGCTTCCCTGAGGCGTCCTTGTACATTGGATTCCACTACCGCTTCCAGGCCGTCAATATTAAATAACTGTACGCCCGCTATAGCTTCCACTTCCGGTTCAATATCACGCGGAACCGCTATATCAATAAATATAATAGGACGCCCTTGCCGTTTTGCCATCAAGTGCGCCACATCCCACGTCCGTATAATATAATGCGGTGCTCCGGTGGAAGTAATCACAATGTCAGCATCGACCGCGCAGGTCAGAAAATCCTTGTAGGGAACCGCGATGCCATGAAACTGCTCTGCCAAACAAATAGCCCGGTCATGATTTCGATTGGATACGAAAACCGTCCGCACTCCGTTTTCTACCAAATGCCGAGCCGTAAGTTCGCTCATCTCCCCCGCCCCTAGAATGAGCACATTGGAGCAGGTTAAATCGCCAAATACTTTTTTTGCCAGTTCTACCGCCGC
This sequence comes from Bacillota bacterium, assembly GCA_017889725.1. Classification (GTDB taxonomy): domain Bacteria; phylum Bacillota; class Negativicutes; order Sporomusales; family CTSoil-080; genus CTSoil-081. Next base: position 23,570 of record JAGGAE010000013.1, read on the forward strand.
ATAGCTGACGGATACGGCGCTATGCGCGATCTTTGTCTTGGTGCGTACTTTTTTTCCTACAGCGATAGCCCGGTTAAACAAGGTATTGAGTATTGTCCCCATAGTTTGAGCGTCGCGGGCAATAGAATACGCCTTTTTCACCTGGCTAAGAATTTGTCCCTCTCCTACTACCAGTGAATCCAGACTTGCGGCCACCCGAAACAAGTGCCGGATGCATTCTTCCTCTGCATAATAAAAGAGATACTCATCTACTTTGACTTTGGTATTATTCAAACTTACCAGAAAGTCTATTAATGTCGGCAGAGCATCCGCTGCATCATCTACCACCGCATACATTTCCGTTCGGTTGCAGGTAGACAGGATAAGTCCTTCCAGTACATCCTCATACTCGCGGATACGCAGCAAACCATGCTTGATCTGCTCTTCGGAAAACGCAAAGCACTCTCGGATTTCTACCGGTGCACTTTTATGATTTAATCCCAGAACCACCAACTGCATTCCTTATCTTCTCCTCTGCATCTTCCAGCTTACCGGCTGCCAACAGCCGGAAAACTTCCTCATTTAGACTTTCCCTCCATACCGCCTGCCTCTCACCAGGGGTGGCCAGTTGTTCTTTAAACTCTTGGCGCAGGCGGGAAATAAGCTCTAAATATAGGCCATATTCCGGCCCGTAGTGTTTTAGTAAGTCGCGGCGCAGCCAACCGGCCAGCGCGGGACTTTTCCCCCCCGTAGAAACCGTTAATAATAAATCACCATGCGCCACTTGGGCCGGCACCGTAAAATTGCCCAAATCGGGTTGATCAGCCACGTTGACCAAAATGCCCTTACTGTGGGCTGCCTCAGCCGCAAGCCGGTTAATCTCTGTATTATTTGTTGCACAAATTATAAGAAAGACGCCCTCCATAAGTACCGGGTGAAATTCTGCGTTTATATGCGTTATTGTTCCGTTTTGCGCAAGCCGTGACAGCTCCGGTGTTATTGCCGGGCTGCATACGGCAATAACACCGCTTGCGGCCAAAAGTGACAAAGCCTTGCGTTCGGCTACCTCGCCACCGCCGACTATCAAACACTTTCGCCCGGCGATATTTAAATTTACCGGATAATACGCCATCTACGTCATCTCCTATACCATATGTATTTCGAGCCTTAGCAATATTATCCTTTAAGTCTGTGCTAATCACTTCTGGCCGCCGGAGCCTTACCAGCTGCTGGCAGACCATAGTAGACCTCAACAATTTTTCGCCCCAGCGGCACTGCCGCCATAGCTCCTTCACCGGCATCTTCAACCAGCACCGCAAAGGCTATTTCCGGATTTTCCACCGGCGCATAACCGGCAAACCACGAATGGACAGTATCCCTTCCGGTCTCAGCGGAGCCGGTCTTCCCGGCTACAGTCTTAGTGAATCCCTGAAAAGCAATAGCCGCTGTTCCTTTCCGTATAACCCCGGTCATACCGCGGCGTACTTCGTCCCATACTTCGGGGCGCAAATATATGGTTCTTAAGATAGAAGGAGATATCTTAGTAACCAAAGCACCCTGGGGATTTATGACTTTATCCACCAAAATGGGTTTATATATAATGCCACCGTTAGCCACCGCCATCATAGTGAGCGCTTGTTGCAACGGTGTGACGAGATAATACCCTTGTCCAATTGCAGCAATGATGGTTTCCCCCGGATACCAAGGCTCTCCGTACGTTGCCTCTTTCCAAGCCTCGGTCGGTACTACTCCCGCTTCTTCCCCCGGCAGGCCAATCCCGCTGACACTTCCTAACCCAAAGGTGAGCGCGTAGGAAGCCAGCCTGTCCGTCCCCAGTCTCCGGCCAAGCTCATAAAATACCGGATCACTGGACATGGCTATGGCATCCACAATGTTCAACTTTCCCAAGCCTTTAGGTTCCCAACCATAAAAGGTCCAGCCTGATAATACATAATAACCGTTATCCCGGAATATTTCTTCTGGAGTAGTCACACCCGTTTCCAAGGCTGCCGAGGCGGTAATGACTTTAAACACTGAACCCGGGGGATACATATTCTGGATTGCCCGATTTCCCAGCGGCTTATCCGGATTCTTCAGGAGATTCTCCCATTCACGGCTAGTTATACCGCCTACAAAGGCATTGGGGTTAAAAGATGGGCTGCTGGCAAGGGCCAGTACCCCTCCCGTTTTTACATCAAGAACAACTATTGCTCCGCCTTTAGCGGGCATGCCACTCGAACGACTGACGGATATTTGTTCTTTTAGAGCCTCTTCCGCAGCTTTTTGCAAATTTGCATCGAGAGTAAGAACCAAACTGTTCCCAGCTATAGCGGTCTTTTCTCCTGCCGAGGCAACTTCCTCCCCTAAAGCGTTTACTTCTACTTCCCTTCCTCCATCTACGCCGCGCAGCTCTTTTTCCCACACATGTTCAAGGCCCGCCTTGCCAATCATGTCACTCATGGCATATCCTCTTTGTGAGGCCGTATTATACTCCTCTTCACTAATCCGTCCAATATACCCGAAGACATGGGCGGCCATATCCCCATAGACATAGTAACGTACTGGAATCGCCTCAATAATAACCCCCGGCAGCCAAGCTTTGTTTTCCTCAATCTGACTTATAGCCACTTGGTCTACGTCCCGTTTAAGCCGAACAGGGGTATACAAAAATGCCTGCCCCTGCTCTACTAACTGGGCTATATCCCCTTCCGTCATACCTGTGACCTGCGCCAGAAAGGGGGTAGCGGCTTGCGCATTGGCATATTCAGCCGGTATTACGGAAATGGCAAAGCTAGGACGATTCCCCACCAGCACCGCACCATTACGATCATAAAACGTGCCACGCGGTGCCTGCTGATACAGCTTTCTAATCCGGTTTGCTTCCGCTATTTTTTTATACTGGGGACCCTCTAACAGTTGAATCCATACCAATCTCGTAATCAGTAGCACCATAACGGAAAACGCGATAACCAACAACACCGAGATACGCCAGGATTTTTCGAGATCCCACACGTTCATCGCCCCTTTTGCACTCTTTGCTACTCTTATTATGGCACTGCTGCGAAAAAAAAATCGTCCATGCACCTGGCACGGACGAATATAGCATACTACTTATTCATAGTTCTTACCGATAACTACCAAAGCCTTAACCGACTTTGTGTCATCAGGCTTTATCTGCACTGTATAGTCAAAGGGGAGTCCCGTCAATTTACTGGACACCGCGCTGTCTTTAGAGTAGGAAGTAACGCTGCTTTTTTCCGTAACTTGAGTGGAGTTGCTTAGACTAACTACTTCAAACCCCCGCGCCTTTAAAAGAGAAGCAATCTTTGTCCCGGCATTGGCGTTGCCACTGGCATTCACAACAGCTACGGTCAGCTTATCATTGGCTGGCGGCTAGGGATCGATTGCTGATACGTTTCCGCTAATTGTTTAGTTTCCGAAATATCCTTTGTCTGAAGCGGAGTTTCCTGCACTTCCGCAACATACTTCCGTAACGCCACGACATCAGGCAGCCAATAACTGATATCTTGAACATACGCCGGCGTTCCCGGAACCATTTGGGCTTTCAGCCCCAACTTTTGCGCATTATTTAACAACTTGGCAAAATTAAGCATTTCCGGCATCGACATATTACTCACTACCGTAGAACTCACTTCCCGTAGAATCGCCGGTATGCGGGTAATAATCGCCGGACTGGTTACTTCTTTCAATACTGCCTTAACGAACTTCTGCTGGCGCTCAATACGCCCAATATCTCCCTCGCTATCCCGGTACCGTGCGTATTGAATAGCGGTTTTTCCGTCCATATGCTGCAGTCCCGGATATAGGTCTATTGTCAAATTGTCATAGGGGTCTTGATAAAACATCCGCTTTTCTACATTAATATCTACTCCGCCAATGGCATCGACAATCTTGCAAAATCCGGAGAAGTTCACTATAACATAATAATCAATGGATATGCCCAAAAGATCTTCGACGGCTTGCATAGACAGCTTGTGGCCACCCCAGGCATAGGCATGATTAATTTTATCATATCCATGCCCCGGTATTTTTACGCGTGTATCTCTGGGCACGGATAAAAGATTGACTTGTTCCGTCTTAGTATCAACCATAAAAACCATCATGGTATCAGAACGGCCCACATCATCCGAGCGCTCGTCTACACCCAAAACAAGGATGTTAATTTTATTTGGCAAGCCGCTTAGCCCCATGGCCCGTTTGGCTTTATTCAGATTTCCCCCAAAGATAAGGTAAGAGGCACCGGCTGCTATCATAAAAATAATCAACCCGGCAATAGTCAGCCAAATCCAGCGCTTGCTTTTTTTTTGCTGGCCGGCCAAACGTTTCTCCAGCCGGCTTTGGCCCTCCGGCGAACGTCGTTCCATTTGTGTTGTCACTGCACAGCCATCCCCTCTAACATCGAGCATCACTCATAAAAGTTTTGGCTTCAGCCAGGTTTTTGAAAAACTAGGCGGAAGCCATCATAGTTAATTCTCGCTGAAATTAATTCTTATACGAGTATATCAGAATTTGCTTTTAATCGTCAATAACTGCATTTTTTTATTTATACCTATATAAAATAGCCTGCCGGTGATTCGGCAGGCTATTTTTCTACTGTTGTCTAGGGAACTTTTTATCAATAATCGGCCATATCTCCGGCTGTTCCTGTCCAAGCCGCCATATAGCAATACCCGCGGGATCATACTTGGCTACTATGTCCAGCTTTGCGGCTGTGCTCTTGTCATTTTCAAACCACACTTCGTGGCCGTCGTACTTAAAATAAGGCGCTTGCGCAGTTTCATCATAGGAAACAGGAACTCCGCTCAATGGCATATTTAAGATTTTTTTCGTACCAGTCCAGCGGTGCCAATGGCCCCGGATCAGAGGATGACCAATGATGATCGTACAGCATAATCTGCAGGAAATCACTATTCTGGGCTAACGCCGGATAATCGTACGCCCCGGAAACATCCTCCGCAACATCCACTTGCGGGAAGACAGAAATGATTACCGTTTTGTTAATGGCTTTCATCTTAGGATATAACTCCGCCATAAAGGCCGTTAAGTTTTCCCTATGTTTTTTCGGTAATAATTCAAAGTCTATGTTTACACCGTCATACGCCCGTTCTTGCACTATTTTTACAATGTTATCCGTTACTTTCGTTCTAACGGCCGCATCACCCATAATAGCATCGGTAGCACCTGTCTTATTCGTTATCAAAGGATACATTTTCATTCCGAGCCCTCTGGCGGTATCATAGACGAGTTGACTGTCCTTCGCCTCTAAAGTTCCGTCGGCTGTTGCTTTATACCAGAAAGGTCCGACTCCGGTCATACTTTTGGCAAAAGTTTTCATACTGGGAAAAGAACCAGTTTGATCAGGTGTTCCTGGCCAGGGATTTTCATAATACCCTATAACCATTCGCGCCGGTTTAAGACTAGCCCCCGGAGCTGCCGGATTCGGGAGAGGCTTGGGAGCCGGCTTGCCGCATCCGGCAAGTAAAAGCAAGGAGAGCGAGGAAAGAACCACTACAATGAGTAACATTATGGTAGTCAACTTACACTTACGCAAAATATTCACCCCTCAACTTCCAGATTTACTGATAGTATTGGCAGCAAAATCGATCTTATTCGTTCCCCCTTTTTTTGGCATAAAATTACGGAAGAGCCTCTTACTTTTCCCCACGGGATAGTCCCTTGGTCAAATATGAGAAAAGAAGAAATATTGCGTCTTATTTAGCTATCAGTTGCTTTTTGTTACCGTTTAACGGAAATGCCGTATTTTGAATAGCGCTTGTCTAACAATAGAATGATATAATAATATCAACCTTATAAACTCAATACAGCGTTAAGTAAAAGGGGTGTATGTTTATGCAGGAAATTCGACCAAATTCCTTACCGCCTTTGGACGGCTGGGCTGTTAGAGAACTGGAAGACGCTCTGGGCAAATCACCTACCAAAGTCATTTTACTGAAAATCGACAACGCCTTTTATCAATTATCTCGAGAAGGACGCTGGTTTAAGTTTTCCTTACTTACAAAAAAGCGAACACCGAAACGCAGCACCTTGTTCGCTACCATCACCGAAATGTATAATCAGGCTCTTCACGGAAGCTGCTGGAAGATAACAGAGCCAACAATTTAAAACGGAAAACCAAAGCCCTCCGAAAAATGGAGGGCTTTTTATTTTTATATATCCCGTTTTTTTAGAAGCTTGACAAAATGATGAACAATTCCCGCGGTAATTCCCCAAATGACTCTCTCCTTATAGCGATAAAACAACACCTTATAAGAAGAACGGCGCCGCCATTCGAAGGCCATATCCGGCACAAGGTCAATGGGAAAATCCTGGTGTGGTCGGGTTGCAGTTTCCATGACCGCCACCTGCGGTTCGTGCTCCATAAAAAAAGTAAACGGAACTACAAAGGTTTCAGCTACTTCATCCGGGTTGTGCCTAATGCTGTTCGAATCAGCAATACAACCGGCAAATGGATATATCATAAGTCCAAGCGGGGTAAGGACATGATCTAATTGTCCCAATACCTGCACTGCCTCCGGTGCAATCCCCAGTTCTTCACACGTTTCCCTGATGGCCGCAGCCTTTGGGCTGGCATCCTGCAATTCTATGCGACCGCCGGGAAAACAAATTTCCCCCGGTTGCCAGGACAAATTCGCTGCTCTCACCTCAAACAATATTCCCCATTCTCCATCCCTTTCAACGAACGGTAGGAGCACAGCGGAGGGTAAAAACGCCTCCTGGTTCTGTATGCCGGGACAACGGTTCGCCAATTGCTTTGTCACTTCAGTTAAAAAATCGTGCATAGTCTATACCTCTCTTTCCCCGCTGCACTTTAACGTAAGATATCCTTCTGCAAACACCACATATTGTAAAATACACCTTTGGCAGCTAATAGCTCAAAGTAACGGCCTTGCTCGACAACTTGGCCTTCCTTCAATACCAAAATATCATCCATATCTTCTAGCCCCGTCAATTTATGCGTAATTATAATCATCGTCTTTCCCTGCATCATACCCTTAGCCGCCATCCTCAGGCTTCGTTCAGTGATCGCGTCCAAACCGGCTCCCGGCTCATCTAAAATCAACACAGGCGATTTTTTTACTATTGCTCTGGAGATAACTAGCCGCTGCCGCTGTCCGCCGGACAAAAGCTGGCCGTTACTCCCTACCCAAGTGTCCAGCCCTTCCGGCAAGCGTCTAACAAATTCAGCCAATTGTGCCTTTTCCAGAGCGTCCACTAATTCCTGGTCGGATGCCGACGGTTTCGCCAATCTCAGATTGTCCCCCAGCGAGGCGTTGAAAATATGGCTGCTCTGTGATACCAGCGCAATATACTCTCTTAGAGCCGTGGTAGAATAGTCACTTATTTTTTTTCCACCCAGCGTTATCTCTCCAACCTCAGGCTTCCCGAAACCTACCAGTAATCCGGCTAAAGAACTTTTCCCCGCCCCACTGGGTCCGACAATAGCTACATGTTTTCCTTCCTCTACCTTGAAGGACACCCCTTTAAGCACCCAGGGTAAATTCTCCCCATACCGGAAACTGAGGTCATGGCACTCTATCTCCCCGCCGGCAATATCAGCCGCTGAAGGCTCCTCACGCGAAGCTACCGGAATATTTTCAAGAGAGAAAATTCGGGCGGCCGCCGTCCGGCTTTCCTCCCAAAATCGGCCAAACGCGACTAAAGGGGCCACTGCTTCAAAGCTGCTTTGCACGCCAAGAGCCAGCATCGCAATATAAACACCGTTACATGCGCCTCCCGGTCCGCATAATCCTATAGCAACAACCACTACTGCCAAAAGCGCGAGGGAAGAAACCAGGTAAATAAACGCTTCCCCTAATGCACTATGATGAGCCGCCCGCCGCTGCCACTCACTCAGTGTTAAGTCAGCAGCAGTCACCTTTTCCTTCTGGCGTTCCCATTGTCCGAACGCCGCTAAGTCCCGAAGTCCATTTATACTATCTGCCAGCAGGGTAGCAAGCGACGTTTTCGATGCAACCAGATTCCTACCAATCCCTTGTCCTGTTAGATAAAGCGCAGTCGGCAACAGTAGTCCGCCCAGAATAAAACCTGCCATCAACACCAGCATAAATTGCCAGCCAAAAAAGGACAGCCAGACCAACATGGCAAAAAAAGTAATCAGTGCCACTCCCGGCGGAATAAGTACCCGCAAATAAAAATGCTGTATAGTATCAACATCACTTACTAAGCGCGTCCATAAGTCACTACGGACTACATCCATTCTGACTCCCGCCAACGGTTCGACCGCCAAGTAAATAGAAGTGCGAAGCCTGCTTAATAATCGCAAGGTAGCATCATGCGCATAGTACCGTTCTGCATATCTAAACACCGCCCGGGCAATACCAAAAAACCTCACCCCGACAACAGCCACCGATATAGCGCCTATTGGCGGCTGAAGAGCCGCCACTGCGATTAAGTAGGCAGAGACCGCCATTAAACCAATGTTGCCTGCTACCGCCCCGGCCGCCAATAGTACAGCTCCGAACAAGACCGGCCACATCTCTTTCGCCAGAGTCAACATCCGTAAAAATATTTTCATGCGTCCCCCTTATAGGCGCTTATCAACCGATAGTAGCTTCCCCGATTGGCCAAAAGAGCTTTATGAGTACCTGTTTCTGTAACGCGCCCGTTTTCCAGGACCACGATACGGTCAGACTTATATACCGTACTTAACCGATGAGCAATAATCAACACCGTCCGGTCAGCCATCAAGTTTTCCAGCGCTTGGCTTACTCTGTATTCGTTAGCCGCATCCAGCCCGCTGGCCGGTTCATCCAAAATGAGAAATGGTGCTTTTTTATAAAACGCCCGGGCAATGGCGATCCGCTGGCTTTCACCGCCGCTCAACCCTAAACCGCCCTCGCCAATAACGGTAGCATAGCCCTGAGGGAGCTTTTCGATAAACTCGTCGGCAGAAGCTGCCTTTGCGGCAGCCCTAACTTCTTCCCAAGACCCATCCCGGCCAAATCTAATATTATCGGCAACGCTGCCATGAAAAATATGAGGAAACTGTGGCACATAGGCCACCTGACTCAGCCAACCTTCCCGCGAATAAGTATACAATTGCCGCCCATTGACCGTGATACAGCCTTGATCGGGCGCAATAAAGCCAAGCAGCATATCAGCAATAGTGCTTTTCCCCGCGCCACTTTCCCCAACTAAGGCTACTTTTTCCTTAGGATGAATAGTAAAACTAACTTCATTAAGCACCGGGCTTTTTTCGTCCGCATACCGAAAAGTTACTTTTTCCAGACCAATTTCCACTGCTGCGCCGGTTTCATGACGTTCCCCCTGCCAAGATACACCGGCTTGTTCTACAGCCAGAAGTTTTTGAATGCTTTGGGCCGCAGCCTGTCCCGACCGTGCCGCATGGAAACTACTTCCGAGCAACCGTAACGGTAAAAAATAGTTGGGTGTTAATAACAATATAAAAAAGGCTTCCCGAAAAGCTAACTGGCCGTACAATAGCTTCAGCCCGATGATAACGGCCACTAAAGCCGTACTAAGCGTAGTCAATAATTCCAGCGTCAGCGAGGATAAAAAAGCCACTCGCAGCACTGCAAGAGTGCTTTTTCTAAGCGACTCGCTCATACGGGCAATGATTAGCGACTGCTCTTTACTGCGATTAAATAAGATCAGTGTCGTCAATCCTGCCAACACATCAAAAAAATGGCTCCCCAGCCTGCTTACCGCCTGCCACTGTTTTTGTTCCACACTGCCGGCCCAGCGGCCAATCAGCACCATAAACGCAGGTACCAACGGGCCTGTTATAATCAAAATAACCCCTGCGGCAGCATTCTCGATAAATATCACCGCTAAAATAAGAGGCGGTATAAGAGCAACCGTTACCAGTTGCGGCAAGTATCGGGAAAAATACTGTTCGAGGTTCTCGACTCCATCCATCAGCGTACTGAGCACTTCTCCTGTATGCCAGCGGGCCGCACCGACAGGCCCCACCTCAAAAACATGCTGCACAAGCCGCTTACGGACATCGGCTTTAACAACCGCCGCCAAAGTATGACTCCAATAATCCCCCGCCCAGATAAATAGTGTCTTACAAAGTATGGATGCTAGTAATAGACCCAGCCAGCCTTTTAATTCAGATATATTTTGCCCCTCAAGGAAAGCTCCGTTTATCAAACTTGCCAGCGCATACGCCTGCCCCACTGTTGTAGCGGCACTGCCAACAAAAATTCCCACCAGTAACAAAAACATTGGCCTCTGACTTTTCACTTCGCGCCATAACACAGAGAATTTCCCCATTTAACCTCCAAATAAAAAAGCTGCCGGAAAACCGAGGTTTCCGGCAGCCCTGCGCTACACTTAGTACTTAAGGCGCTTACTTGTTACCCGCTGACGAAACACCCAGTAAGTCCATCCTTGATAAAGAAGGACTATCGGGACAAATATCACCGCAGCAATAGTCATTAAAGTAAGAGTATAAGGACTTGAGGACGAATTAACGATAGTTAGATTCCAGGACGGATTTAAGCTCGACACCATCAGACTGGGGAATAGCCCCAGGAAGAAAGCCAACGTTATAAATACAATGGTTAAGGCACTGCCGCCGAATGCCCAGCCGTATGAACCCCGCAATACCAAACCGTAGGCCGCTACAAATGCAACTACTGCTAAGATAAGCATAACACCTGCCCCCGGTTTAGTAAATAGTTGGGTATTAGTATACGTCATGCCAACCAGCACCAGGCAGAATACCGCGGTCAACACGCCCCATTTAAGCGCCGCCTTTCTGGCTCTGTCCGATATATTGGGTTCGGTTTTTAGGGAAAGGTAAACCGCTCCATGGAACAGGAAGACCAAAATAAAAGCAATCCCACCAACCAGCGTATAGGGACTCAATAAATCAAAGAAAGTACCCACATACTGCATTTCGGCGTTAATCGGCACCCCCTGAATAAGATTAGTCACAGCCACTCCCCAGAGCAGTGCCGGAACCAGGCTGCCGATAAAAATCATCCAATCCCAGGTACCGCGCCAAACCGGGTTAGAATCCTTACTGCGAAATTCAAAGGCTACGCCCCGTACTATTAAAGCAATCAGCATGAAAAACAGTGCTAAATAGAATCCGCTGAACAAAGTGGCATAAACATGGGGAAAGGCTGCAAACAACGCTCCTCCAGCGGTAATCATCCAAACTTCATTGCCGTCCCATACCGGTCCAATGGAGTTGATAATCATTCGTCGTTCCGTATCATCTTTTCCCAAAAACGGCAACAATATCCCTACTCCGTAATCAAAGCCTTCCAGAAAGAAAAATCCAATAAACAGTACCGTAACAAGACCAAACCAAACTATGCTCAAATCCATAGCGTTGACCCCTTTCCGCCCGCCTGAGGCTGATTCAATGTAACCTCCGACTCCGGACCTCGCACGGCAAACTTATGCAACAGATACACCCCGGCAATTGCCAGCAAACCATACACCACAGTAAACCCGAGCAAAGAAATCCATATAGCCTCGGCCGACACGACAGGAGAAACGGCTTGCTCCACCCGCTGCAGGCCAAAAACGATCCAAGGCTGACGCCCGGATTCCGCGGCCAGCCAACCGGCGGTATTGGCTATATATGGAACCGGTAGCGTATAAAGAGCGGCTTTAAGCACCCATGTCTTTTCTTCCAGCTTACCTGTCCTCCACAAATACGCGCTCACCAGTGCAAGCAGCACTAGCCAGCTTCCGGCAATTACCATAACCCGGAAACTCCAAAAAGCGGTGGGAACATCAGGCACATAGTTTCCCGGACCAAAACGGCTGACATACTCGACCTGAAGATCGTTAATCCCTTTTACTTCACCGGAAAAAGAGTCATATACTAACAACGACAACGCATTCGGCACACTGACTTCAAAAGAATTTTTCCTAGCCGTTTGGTCAATGGTCGCCACAACCGCAAACGGGGCCGGATCTGCCGTCTCCCATAACGCTTCCATAGCTGCCATTTTCATAGGCTGAACTTTAGCAACATGCTGTCCTTGCAAATGGCCGGTTCCGGCCACTAGTAAGCTCGCCAGCAAAGTACATATAAGCCCATACTTAAAGGAAGGACGGAAAAATTCAAGCTTATTGCTTCTGAGCAGATGATAAGAACTAATTGCCATAACAAAAACACCGGCTGTTGTCATCCCCGCCAACATTGTGTGGGGAAACTGGTGCCATACATAGCTATTAGTTATAACGGCAACAAAATCATTCATTTCCGCCCGTCCGTTACGTAAAACATATCCGACTGGCGACTGCATAAACGAGTTTGCCGTCAAAATCCAAAAAGCCGACAAGTTGGTCGAAAAAGCTACAATCCAAATGGCGGCAAGATGAAGTTTGGGTGATATCTTATCCCAGCCGAAGACCCAGAGACCAATAAACGTGGATTCCAGGAAAAAGGCAGTTAATGCCTCCAGCGCCAGCGGAGCCCCGAAAATATCCCCCATAAACCGGGCATACTCCGACCAGTTCATACCAAACTGAAACTCCTGTACTAAACCTGTAACCACACCTAGAGCAAAGTTAATTAAAAATAGCTCCCCCCAAAATTTAGCCATCTTCTTATACAGTTCATTACCCGTCCTTACGTAGGCGGTTTCCATAATGGCCACCAAAATCGTTAATCCCAAGGTTAGAGGAACAAACAAAAAGTGATACGTTGTCGTGATCCCAAACTGCCATCGTGCCAGTAAAAGTTCACCCATAGTCAACCTCCTCGCTTTTTTCTGAAATGGACTACTATGTACCGCGCCTGTTTTGCCTGCCCCGCAGCGAAAAATATGACTCGTCAATCCACTACGTTCCGGCTTCGTTAGGTAGTTTCTGGCTTATACTTTTACTTATATTTTACAACCTTAACTTTTCCTGAGTCAACCATTTTAAAAATAAATATCCATAAATAATTTTGACCAATGATTAGTTTTAATTTTATCGTAACCGTTCCTAATTACTACCAAAAATTAAAAGGCTACCCCTAAATTTCTCGGGATAGCCTTTAACCAACAGATTTTCTTAGATTCTATTGCATAATTGGCGGAATATAAGGAATGGTTTTTGCCAGTATCCACAGTAAAAACAATACCACCGGCACGTGGAACATTAGCTGCAAAATAGAGTAGCCGGCAAGATCACGGGCCTTGACACCGGTAAGCCCTAATAACGGAAGCATCCAAAAAGGATTAATGAAGTTCGGCAATGCCTCCGCGGCGTTATAAACCTGTACCATCCAGCCCAGACTGACATGAAGCTGGTTGGCCGCCTGCAGCATATAAGGAGCTTCCACAATCCATTTGCCGCCTCCCGAGGGAAGAAACAGACCTAAAATCGCCGAATAAATACCTACTATCACCGGCAATGTGTCCGTGGTGGAAATAGAAACAAAGAAATTTGCCAATACATCGGTCAAGCCCGACCCCATCAGCACTCCAAAAATTCCTCCGTATAACGGAAACTGCAAAAGCACCCCGCCTGTCATCGGCACAGATTTTGCCGCCGCCTTAAGAAACGACTTGGGCGTCCAATGGAGCAGCATACCAACCATAAGAAACATGAAATTATAAACGTTTAAATCCATTTTTTCCGCCAAACCGCCTTGTCCGGAAAACACATTAAATAAATATATAAACCCTAAAAATACAATGACTAGCGTGAGAATAGGACTATATTCTAAATATTCACCGGGAGTCTGCGCTTTGCCCAGTTCTTCTTCCACCTCATCCTGATAGCGGATACCTACCATTTCGGCCGTTTTAGCTTTTTCAGCGGTCGGACAGGATACATAACAAATCCACATAGACAGAAGCACCAATACAACAATCATCACTAAGTTTTGCCAAGTGAGCAAAGTTTCTTCCAGCGGAATCGTCCCGCTAATCTTATAGAGCGCCGCAGGGATTGACGTTTTCGTTGTCATCAGGAGCGCAGCCGACGAGGATAACCCCAAAGCCCAGATACTGCCTAACCCTAAGTAAGCAGCAGCCCCCATCGCGCGATAGTCAATCCCCTGAACCCGTTTGGATATTTCCCGCGTCAATATTCCGCCGAAGATCAAGCTAAACCCCCAGCTTATAAGCGACGATACCATTACCATGAAAGCAACATACGCTACCGCAAACCTCGGAGTCTTTGGCACAGCGGCCAGTATTATAACCAGTTTTTTTACCGGCGGCGAAACAGCCACAATATAGCCGGCGATAACCACAAACGCCATTTGCATGGTAAATGATATTAAAGACCAAAACGACTTACCAAAGTCAACACCGATTTGATACGGAGTACGGCCCATGGCTAACGCCGCTACGGCGATGATAGCCACGGCAATGGCCGCGAATACATAGGCATCGGGAAACCAGCGTTCGCACCAGTCAGCCAGTTTTGCCCCAAGCCGGGCCAGTATACCCATTTCTTCCTCTTGCATAGGTAGTTTGGCATCCGATTTCATGCGATTCACCCTCCTTTAGTATTAAAACTAAACTCCATGTGAACGTTCTTCGCCACCCCACTCTAAATTCCTTGAATAACTAGGTAAATTTTCTGTAAATTAGCTCAACTTTACATAGATTTTAATTCCGCCATAATATTTTCCAGTCGGCTACGTTGCTCCGGTCGTTCCGGATCAATTCCATACTCAAAACAATCAAGCACATCCGCATCTTTTACTACCTCTTCCAGCGGGCTTCCCACTTCACTTTTATTGCTATGGAGTTTTGCGGCTTGGGCAACAATCTCGATTTCCGCCTCCGAAAAATATCCACAGGAAATAAGAAACTCCTTTACCGGCTCGTACCCTAAAACGGCATGATTCTTTTGTTTGCCGGATAAGATACGTCCGTAATCGTGGACGGCGCATGCAATTGCCGCTAATTCCGTATTCACTCCACGCCTAGCGGCAAGATATTGTCCCACTTTAGCACAGCTAATCATGTGGATTCTCTCCCAATCCAGCGGCCAATCCCTATCCGTACTCTCTCCCTTTCGCTCGGCAATTTTCTCAAGCAGCTTGCTCTGTACAGCATAAATTCGATTAAACACCTAATCAACTCCTTATTGCACTACAACTTTACTTTATCGTAGCAAAAGAGCGTACATAGTTCAAGCGACTCACTGCTTTTTCCAAAAGCTCAAACTTTACTCTTGTTTTTAACTTGGCTTTTTAACATTCCCTTTTTTTCTTTTCCTTGAGTCTTCCCTGCTGAGCCATATCACGGTAACACGCCGCCATCCCTCTGGATAACTCGGCATTCTCTCCTTTAACTTCAGCAAACACTATAGCCAACTCCATAAGTTCCTGGACACTGCTGCTGTCGACCAACGACCAGCAGCGTAACCGGACGTAATTGTAACCGCGTTCAAAATCACTTAACCAGGTTCCCACACTTTGTTCACTCACATAGATCCCCTCCGCCTGCTGCTAGACTACACCACTATGTTAATTGTATTTTTTTACCATTTCAAGCTTTTTTTCCCGACAAATTTATTCATTTCACCATCCTCTAAGAGGGCAAAAAAAACGCCTTGCCCTGGCATTTCTGCTGGCAAGACGCCTATATCCTTTTCTCTAGACCAAACAGCTCCTCAATCCGTTCACTAATAAAAGTGTGAGCATCGGCTAAAGCCTGATTATATATACTAGGACCAATGTTTTTAATAATAAATTCAAGGAATTGCTCTGCCTTAAAATCGCTCAGTTCCTCTTCCCATTCTTCCAAAAAATAATTTTTTATACTTTGTTTCATATCCTGCATTTTTTCCGTACTAAAAACAAAATCCTTCATGCAGCCCTCCGTCAATCCATGTTTTATTTATTATAGCACAAGATTCTGAAAAGCATAATTTCAGCAGGAATACGAAGCCTCGCGACTAATATTATATATTCTACAAGTTTTTATACAAGGAGTCCTTATTTATGTCCAAACATACCTTTGATTTTCACACGTTGCGCGCAGCTTTTAGCGCAACCATTCCGGTACTATTCGGCTATCTTGCCATTGGCCTTGCTTTCGGCCTTCTGCTCCAAAACGCCGGATACCCCTGGGTATTTGCCCTGATTATGAGCGTATTTATCTATGCCGGCGCCGCTCAATACCTGGCGGTTGGCCTATTTGCCAATAATGCCGGGTTATTGGAAATAGCCACTATTACTTTTTTGGTCAATTTCCGCCATATGATTTATGGGTTGTCTTTGTTTAGGAAATTTGCCCTGACAAACAAGTTCAAACCCTATATGATATTTTCCCTCACCGATGAAACCTACGCTCTTTTGACCAGTGTCACCCCTTCACCGGAAGTAAAAGAAGCGCAATATTATTTTTATATTGCACTTCTCAACCATTCTTACTGGATCATCGGCAGCGTTCTCGGTGCTGTAGCCGCTCAATTCGTTACCTTCAATACCCAAGGCCTGGATTTTGCTCTAACCGCTCTATTCGTCGTCTTACTTATGGAACAGTATACGAACTCTGCCAACAAGCTTGTCTTTGTCATCGGCGGAGTTTGCGCATTTGCACCTCTTATCCTCCTAGGCAAAGAAAACATGCTGCTATATGCGGTAATCTTAGCGATTGCCGCTTTAATAACATTAAAGAAAAGGATCCGCGAAAATGAGTGTAAATAATGTATGGCTGGCTATCGTGATTATGGCGCTTATCACCCTGCTCACACGCGCCTTCCCCTTTATCTTTTTTCATGGGCGCAAACCGCCCGACCTCATCTTGTTTATCGGCAAGCATATTCCTCCTGTAGTCATTACCATTTTAGTAATATACTGCCTTAAAGATGTCAAATTAACGCAGGCTCCCTACGGGCTATGTGAAATACTGTCTGTTCTTGCCGTTGTACTCCTTCACCTCTGGCGCCGCAACCCCTTTCTCAGCATCTTCGGCGCAACTGTTTTTTATATGTTTTTATTGCAGGCAAGCCCACTATCATGCCTGTTTAATTAACCCTAGCAAGGTTCCCTTTAACTGATTGGCTGATCCAGTTCTATTAGCCAGAGTTGCTGATAGCGGTCTGCCTCTCCATTCGGACAAATCGAAATCCGCGGCTGCGCCGGTTTCCCCTTATGCAGGAAACTCCCAGTCGAAAGCAACGTATATTGATCCACTTCCGCATTAACATGTTCGTTGTCTTCTACCTTAATACTCATGCCAAAATCATTATCATTGGTCACTACTAGAGTTTTTTTATCAGGCAGCACCGTCAAGCCTTCGCATTTTTCGGCTTGCCAGCCATAGGCCCGCAAATCGCAGATTAATTTTTTCTCAGCAAACCTAAGACCGCCAAGTTTCGCCGGATCACTGAAAAATTCTGGTTCTTTCCCTTCAATTCTAAAATCGGATAAATCAGTTGCAAGATTTACGTCAATTTCGTAAATGAGATTACGTAAATTTTTGTTTTTATCCGCTCCTTGCTCAATGACCAATAGCTTGGTATCGGATATAGCATAAAGATCACCAATTTTAGCGTCCTTCGGTTTCTTGTAGGCGTCAAAATCAATGGGGTACGCGTACATTGCTGTTTTTCCGGTTTTCGGATCCAGTTTTACAATGCGAGTAAACCGGGCTGTTTTTCCGGTGACCCCCTCCATATCAAGAGGACTTTGTATAATGCCATATACTATACCGGATGGTGTTACCGCAATTCCTTCGAAGCCCCGATTGGGAATACGGTTTTTCAATATTTCCGGTAATCCGTCACCCGGTGCGAACTTTTTAAGCATTTTACCCTGTTTATCAAATTGGACGAGAAATGGACCATACTCATCGCAAACCCAGAACTTCCCCTGTCCATCACGGGCGATCCCTTCCGTGTCAAGCCCGTTACCATCATACCCTAATTGTTTCATATCTTCTGCCAAAGCGACCTCGTTTGTTGCTCCCACCTTGCCCGGAGGAACCGGAAGGCCCGTAATCTTAGTGCCTTGACTCGTTTTAAGTCCGATTGTGCTAATTACCTCAGCTTTATCGCCTTTTACCCGGATAACGCCAATTTCCGGCTGAAAATCCGGAGACGGGAAAAATTTAGCGGAACTCTTCTTTCCCTCCTCCTCATAGTTCGGTCCATCCCCATTAGGCCCACGGTCGGTAATACCGAAAAACTCCATGGAACCATCTTTATTCAATGATTTAAAACAGATACCTGAACCAAAACCCGTTAGAAACCCGTTGGAAAAATCGGTTTTGTTTTCCCCCGAATAGGCTACGTAGAATTTGGGAGGCACATCGATGACATACTTCGTGATTTTTGCTACATTCTGTGCCGCCGCAAAATCGTGGGCCATAGACAAAAACACAAGGCTCGCACCCAAAATCGTCACTATTTTTTTCATTTTAATTCCTCCTGTATTCATTCAGGAAAAGCCCCGGCTATGCCGGGGCTTTTCTATCCATATTCAATTATTATTCAGTTATATTTTAGCGCTAAGTCCAACCCGGAAGAAGCTATAGCCACCATCGCTCGTAGAAGTTACCTGATCATCGGTGATTTTTTCATACATAAGGTAACCGCTCAGCTTGCTGCCCAAAGCATAGGAATATTTGATATTGTAACCTTTCATGTCTTTGCTCTCCAAAGCATTTGCAGCTGCTGTACCAAGAGTAGAGGCTCCGTCATCAACTAAATCCCAGTTTGACCAGCGGGTAACAGCATATTTCCCGGCTTTATAATAGCTGACTTTCCAGTTGCTGTCACCGCGTTTAACTAGTTTCTGATCGCCGATCAAAGCATAAACGATTTCGGCTTGTTTGCTGCCCGCTCCGGCTGAAGCTGCCAGGCTGGCCTGATTTTTAACAAATTCCGCACCCACGCTCAAACTCTTGCTAGCCGCATAAGAAGCGTTGGCCAAAATATATTTTGCAAAAGTTTTATCCGCATAATAGGTCGTATAATTACTGCTCGCATTATCGGTAAATGTCAAATAGCCAACACCATAACCTATTGGTCCTGTTTTGGCAGACGCTTCTAAAGAAAAGACATCGGCGTTGGTCTGAAAACGACCAACATTAGAAACTAAATTAACCCCGCCCAAACTGCTTTCAAGTTTTACACCGTCAAAACTATAGGCATCCGAATCGACAACCGCATCAGTTGTACCAATTTTCAATGCTTGCGCACCAACAGTGGCATTAATCTGGCCGAGCTTAGTAGTAACAAATACCCGGTCTAGCGCAATTGAAACTGGTGTATCGCTCTTACTATATCCTTCAGTAGCACCAAACTTAGTAAATGAACTAGCATAAGGATATTTCGTACCTTTTCTGCCAGTTGATGTAAGGATTCGGAATCCTAACGAAGAAGCATCATCTAACTTATCCGTCATATTGAGACGCAAGCGATATTGACCCTTTGCATCTGATCCGACACCATCTTTTGTAAAATCCTGTGCGGTATACCGGACATCCATGCTGCCCCCGAAACTAATCGGTGACTGATTTTTTTCCAGTGCTGCTATGCGAAGCCCTAATTTATCCAGTTCTTTCGCAAATTCGGCAACCAGCTTCATAATTTCGGCTTTATTCGCATCATCTGCTTTATTATAATTATCCATAGCTTTTGCTACAATGATGGCCATTTCATACCGGGTAATTGTTTTTTCGCCACTAAAAAGCCTTGAGGATTCCCCATCAACAAGACCGGCTTTGGCCAATTTCTGCACAGACGCGTAAGCCCAATGATTGGCCGGGACATCCACAAAATTTCCCGCTGCCAGCGCAGTTCCCCCGAGACCCAGGACAAACATAAACAAACATACAATTATTAAACCTTTTTTCACGTTCTTTCGCTCCTTGGATAATAATTTTTATAAACTATTAACACCAAACCTACCAGAGCATCCTTGTTTCCTCTGGCTCTGCCAACGTGTGCTTATCCCATCTCAGCATCAACTCGACGCCTCCTCCTTTCGTTTCCTATGCTAAAAAAGAATAAGCCGAAATGGATTGCTTTTCCACTCCGGCTTCATACTACCACGCCTATTTATCATTATCCAGCGACTTAACGATCTCTTAATATAAAGTTAAAATTTGCCAACATTATTAATTTTTGATAATATAAATTTTACAAAACGGACCTATAAATTCCTCGTACCGTTATCTTGCGACAAGCAACCCCAACATGCGCTCCGGCCGCAAATTCGTGTTCAATTCCAGCACCCCTTCGGATACCGTTATCGAGTTTATTTCTACCTGACGCCCAAAATCAGTATTTAAAAGCGTTTTTTCCATCAGCGGCCGAAAGTTGATTTTAAGGGTATTCCCATCAAACCGGGCATCAACATCACTATCCTTCAGCGGATTGCCATATAAATTCGCGATAGCTCCCATAGGAATAAACTTCAGCATCCAGGACATAAACGGCTTACCGGCCACTTCCTTTTTACGGATATACACCTGAGCATAAGACTGCGTTTGATTATGCACAAACTGCTTGACTTCACACGTAAGGTTTACCCGCCCCATACTGCTGTCAAACGCAATTTGCATTCTGTTATCCCCTAATAGTTTTATCGACGGATTTTTTAATTTGTCACTTTCGGTATGCATTGCAAAATAATCGTTTATAGCCGTTTCAGGAATCACCCATACCCCGTGAGCAATTTTTTCAACGGACTGGGCTCGCAAGACAGTTTTCAACAGTTCCGCGGAATTCTCTTCCTGGGGTGCGGCATATACAGGCAAGCAATACAATAACAGCACAAATAATACCACTACTTTTTTTAACACTATCCATCACCTCATGAAAATCATTATACCATACTCCTTACCGCGACTTTACAATAATATTTTATAACCGTGTCACTAGGATAAATGTATTGTCCCTTTATGTATAACCCTTCTATTGTTGGGCAAACTATTAATAGCTATTGGAAAAATGAGGTAGGTCTACTCACTCCCCTTCTTACCCCAATAACTTGCTATAATAGCAGTATAACCTCAGTTTCTTAGCAATCCATTTTACGAGGTGAATACTTATGAATCAGCGCATTTTTACGTTTACCGGGAAGCTGGCTGCTATTCTATTACTATTATGCATTTGCCTGGGCGTGCCTGCAGCCGCAAGCGCCAGACAGCCCAAGCGCCCGCAAGTAACGGTATCGGGAACAGTATACAATCAACAATACCACCCCCTAGGCGGTGTCGTTGTTACCTTCGGACGAATCAAAACCAAAACAGACAAGCAGGGTAACTACTCCATTAAACTGCCAAGCGGTGACTATCCTGTATACATCCGGTGCGGTAACACCACCTTAGACTTTGATACCCTGACTTTTTCCCATGACACTCAGCTAACCCTCGGAATTCAGCAAGTTTCCTAATCACACCAGCCCCCTTCTCTAACCACCATAAGTGATTACTTTCGGCAAGTACGGCGAAGGCTTCATTGCCAAGTCTGTCCGGTGCGCAATTAGCCCCATGCTAGTTGCTTTTTTATTGCCCATTTTTTTGTTGTGCGCTAAAGAGAATCTCCTTGACAATCCCGCAGCACCGGCTGTAGCTTATAAGTAGTTTCTATTATTGCCAAATTTTCTTATACCACCGAAAGGATTTTATAATATGAATACCTTTTCCACCTGTATATTTGATCTTGACGGAACTCTCGTAAATTCCCTGGCCGATCTGGCAAATAGTACAAACTCTGCTCTTGCCGCCCTCGGTTATCCCTCACATCCTATTGACAACTATCGCTACTTCGTTGGGCGCGGAGTGGCCAAATTGATCGAAGTTTCCCTGCCGGAAGAGGCAAGAACCAAGGAGATAGCGCTTGAAGCCCGCCGTCTTTTTGATGAACATTACAGTTCTCACTATTTGGATAATACCCATCCCTATGACGGTATTACAGACCTGCTTACTGCACTCCAAAACAAACATATCCGTCTGGCTGTCGTTTCCAATAAACCACAGATTTACGTAGATAAGATTGTACATCATTTATTCCCTGCTGTATTTTCTATTTGTCTTGGCCAACGCCTGGGGATTCCCCGTAAACCGGATCCCACAGGAGTTTTAGAAGCCTGTTCGGCCTTAGGAGCCACCGCACAAAGCAGCCTTTATGTTGGCGATTCCGGCTTAGATATGCAAACAGCCGTTGCCGCGGGATGTTATCCCGTAGGCGTTCTCTGGGGTTTTCGCGCCAAACCCGAACTGGAAAGCAACGGTGCCAAAGCCCTTGTAAGCACCCCGGCGGAGTTGCTGGCCTATATATAAAACAAGTTTTTGTGTCGTATTTGACCATAAATAGCAAAAAAACTGTAATCTCCCTGTTACAAACGGCCGGTATAATAAAGCCATAGACAAAAGGAGGTTACACATTATGAAAAAACTGGCAACAGTACTGCTTTTCTTATTCACCTTAAGTCTGGGAGCTTCGGTAAGCGCACATGAACTAAGTCCAAACTGGGTAACCCCTCCGCAACAAATGAGCACACACCATGACGGTCAACCTGTCCCCCCCGATCCTCAACCCGTTCCACCAGCACCCAAAAAGCCCCACCATCATCAACACAAACTGCCCTCTCCTCCTCCTGCTCCCGACAACCATTAATTCATAACACCGCTACGACAAGTAGTTAGATTG
This sequence comes from Bacillota bacterium, assembly GCA_017889725.1. GTDB lineage: Bacteria > Bacillota > Negativicutes > Sporomusales > CTSoil-080 > CTSoil-081. The sequence goes on from JAGGAE010000013.1 coordinate 46,160, forward strand.
AAGCAGTTGTCTACTTGCACATTAAACAGTTCACTTCGAGTCGAAAAGACAAAATAGACGCCAAATGGCGTCTATTTTGTCTTTTAAAATTCGCTTTATTAACGATAATCGTCACAAAGTGTTTACCCCCCCTAGCTTCTAACGGTCGATTTTACCCATTATCCCACTTATAAACTTGGCTGCATCTACGTAACAGCTAACTTTCTTCACCGTAAAGTACCTCATGAATTCTTTCGTCCACATGTCCATCTCTCCTTCTATTTCATTCACTTCATTCATGATGAACACAACATTTTTACAATCTGTATTTGACATAGCCGGAAGCAATACCGAAAATCCCCATTCTATATCCGCTTTTTCATCTTCAAATCCATTTCTTGCATCAACAACAAAATTACTATTGGGGTATTTCTTAAGCAAGTCTAAAGCAAATGTTGTTGGCTTTCTATAGTCATCATAACAGCAGAATTTTTTCCATGTAAGAAACACTATATTGTCTTCCGACATATATTTGACATTACCAAACTCTGAATCAAATTCGTTTTCTCTATATCCATATTCATAAAATTCCCCTTTCTGCTCTCGATTAATTAATTCCCATGATGTTTCTATTACACATAAGTTTCTTATCGGACATTGTCTCAAATGCTCTTATTACCAGCATACATGCCTTTAGCTGTGGTTTTATTTTTCAAATACATAAATTTTTCCGTTGGTTGCTATTTTAAAGTTAGGTCCTTTAAACCCGTTTTTTATCAACTCTTTCCTCAAATACATCAATAAAGCGCCATGACTTACAATGAGAATATTAGTGTTTTGGTTTAAGATTATTTCTTGAACAATTTGCTTTAATCTTTTCTCAAACATCAACTTGCTTTCCACCTGTGATTTATGTGATAACATCCAAGCTATTCTGCCTATCACAAACCACAGGCAAAGTGGTAGTTTGATACTTTTACGTATAGGCGGAGATACGACAAGTTCGCGTAAAATTCTTGTTTCGTTAATTGGTCCATTAAATAACTTTTGCGCCGTTTTTACTGCCCGTGGTGAATCACTGGAATAACATTTTCCCCATATTATATCTGGTTCAGCTTCGCAATTTTTGATATCGGCCATCTCATATTCATTTAGCCATTGTTCAAATTGCTCCGGCGTTATCCATGTAAACAGGCTCGGAAGCTTATACTCGACTTCAAAGTGACGTACTAATCCTACTTTCATTTTATGTAATCCCTTTCTGTGCAACATACAGGTATTATATCATTTAAGATTATTACATATTTCATCTTTTAAACTTTAAAGTCCCCCTGCTCCATCCAATTAAACCGTTTTTTATATCGGACACAGCAGGAACTTATTTTTCTTTACTGAAGTAATAAAATATGAACATGTTAAAAAGAAATATTGACACTATAAAAAGTACAAATCTACTCTGCCTCACGGAAGTAATGCTATGAAATTGTGTGATTTAAAGCCCAATCCATCTTTGCGGCAATATATTAGTCGTTACTGGGTGTGGGAGAATGAACAGGATTTCCCCCCCATTTTACCCGGCACAGGAACTGAGTTAATGTTTCACTATAATGATCCTTTTGTTGCCCAAAATCAGAATGAGAAAATCTTTACAGCCCCTAGCTGCCATATTATATCTCCCCGTTGTGGTTTTATCTCTGTCCGCTTTCGAGCAGGTGCGTTCCGGCATTTTTGCGGGGAATCCACTAGCGATTTAATAGACTCTTTTATTGATATTAATGATTTATGGGGAAAACAAGGAAAAGAATTTGGGCAACAAGTACTAATGGCCAAAAGTCTTAAAGAGCGGATTATTATAATCGAAAGTTTTCTCATAAAACTTCTTGAGAGATATCATCACCCAAAATCCTGGCTGGACACTGCTGTAAAAAATGTGTTTAACGGTTATGATATTGCAAAATTAAAAGAAGTAACTAACGATTTATTTATCTGCGACAGACAACTTCAGAGAAAATTCAAGGAAGCAGTAGGGGTTAGTCCGAAAACGTTTCAACGGATTTCACGCTTTGAGACTGTATTGAAGTATCTGATGCTAAACAGAAAAAAAGACTATTTAGAGGTGGCCCTAAAACATGGATATTATGATCAACCTCATTTCATAAAGGAATTTAAAACGCATGTAGGTGAATCTCCCTCAATATTTTTACAAAATAAAAACTTTATGTCGCATTTTTACAATGAAAAACTGAAAAATTGACGTAGTATGAATAGCGAGGAGATGATCCCTACCGTCTTAACGGTTTTGTATCAAGTACTCGCTATTTTTAATTGTTGAGGGGAGAATAGAAAATGATAGTAGTATACGCAAATTGCAGTGTTAAGGATGCTAATGTAGCACAATATGTTTCATTAGCAGAAGCATTAATTAAAGAAACCAGAAAAGAAGCCGGAAATATTAGCTATGAATTAATACGAGGAATAGAAAATAAAAACCTATTCGCTTTTTTAGAAAGATGGGAAGATAAAAAAGTTTTAGATGCTCATATGAATACCCATCACTTTAAGACAATAGTTCCGAAGCTAGGCGAATTATTGGATGGAGAGATGCAAATTAATGTTTTTGAAGTATTGATTTGAAAAGGCGGAAGTTGAAGGCGAGTGCGTCCCAGAATCTGTGTAAACTCAATATTGGTGCAAAATGTAAATTGCTTCACAAGGGTGAATTAGTTAATATAACTAAATTGCCCTTGTTGGCATTATAGAATAAAAGCGTTAGATGTCAACCTTGTCAAGCCTGTCGGCAAAGAAAATTTCCAGTTGGGAATGTATCTGACCCCATTCTTTGCGTCGGC
>JAGGAE010000001.1 GCA_017889725.1 Bacillota bacterium
TACTATATGAATTGCCGAAGTAAAGGGAGATGGAATGGCAGCATAATAAGCAAACGAACTAATATCTCCACTCCCCAGAAATTAAGAAATTTGAGGAACCTTTTGCCCGCCCTTAACAATGGTGGCTGGCATTTTTCATACTTGGGAGGGATTGAAAAGATATTGTTAAAACTAGATTCTATCGTTGAGGGACCGGTTGATATGTATACTCCGGAACATATAAAGCAATGTATAACGAATGGCCTAGATATCTACGGACGTAAGGGTGCGCAGTTTGAATATGAATTTATCAATATTGATCAGACTTTCCCTTCCTATACCAATACCTTTCTTAAAAAATACCCTCAGTTTTATTTGGATAAAAGCAGCTAAAGTGATGTTTTATAACAAGAAGCATTAGGCGTTATAGAAGGAGCATCATAAGCAAATAAAATAGAAAACGCGGGAAAGCAAAAAGTTAAGCCAGGACAATTTTTGTCAAAGGCTTAACTTTTTTGATTGATAGTATTTAATTTGCGGGTATGTCATTTAATTTTTAGGAAAGTCTTTATGAATGTAACTTATATATTTATGAGTCAGTCTATAAAAATGATGATTTCTCATCCAGGAGTCAACTCTTTTTTCAAAAGTATTTCCTCCATATAGCGGATATCTTTCAGAGATGATATTTTTTTCATTATAGATAGGTGCACGAAATTGATCTGCTTCAATTAAATAACACTGGTCGGAGAAGCCATAGCTAATATAAAAATCTTCGAGTTCATATAAGGATTCTTCTTTTGCCTCTAAGTAACGATGATTCCAGGTTGGATTAGCCACTTTTAAGATTTCGGAACAATTTAATTTCTTTATGGCGGATTCGATCCAGTTAAACGGCTTTGCTAGCATGGAGTCGCCGGTGAAACCAAGCAAATAAGGGGTCGGGCAAAGATAGATAGCTGCTAAATGCTGAATAGAATAGTACAATCCGCCATCAAAGCTGTTCTCTTCAATTTCGAAAAAATTTAAAGCTTCTTTTTGATAATCTTGCACAAAAATATAATTAGTTATAATACCGGATGCCATATATTTTTTGGCATACTCTTCGACTTCATTTCTGCTGGTTATGTTATTAATATAGAGAATTTTATGGGTAAACGGATAATTATTATAGTGAATCATCTGTTCAAGCCGATTTGTTTTTAATAGAAATTCCCAATCCTTCTCATAGCAACTGGTCGAAAAGGTAACTTCCGGTTGCAATTTTACAACCTCCTGACCAATTTCCTGCATCTTCTTAATAGAATATGCAATTGTTGTATCTGGTGTGCAAGAGTGAGAAAGGACGTTCTAATATCAAGCAACATAGTATGGAAAGAGGTGTGTTATAAATACGGATAAATGAAAAGGGGAGGAGCTATGGCTGCAACAATCAGTTTGTGTATGATTACCTTAAATGAAGAGAAAAACCTGCGCCGTTGTCTGGAGAGTGTTCGCGGGGGGGTAGATGAAATTATAATTGTGGATACCGGCTCTACGGATGCCACTTGCCAGATTGCCCGGGAATATGGGGCGGTGGTACAGTTCTATACGTGGAACGATAGTTTTAGCGACGCCCGGAATGTCTCGCTGGAATTAGCGTCCGGTGACTGGATACTTTTTTTGGATGCTGACGAAGAACTTAGTAAAGACAGTGTTCCGGTGCTTAGGAAAATTGTCGAAGATCCTACTGTGGAGGGCTATTTTCTAACCATTATGAATTATGTGGGGGATGAAGGGAGCGGGAACCAGTCGCCGGACGCCGTGTTCCGGCTGTTTCGCAATCGACCGGACTACCGATTTAGCGGAGCGGTGCATGAACATGTTATTGGCAGCATTTTAAAGAAAAATAGTCAGCCACAGTTTCGGTTTGACGAAGGGCTTATCCTCTTTCATTACGGTTACCTAAATAATCAGATGGAAGAGAAGGATAAAGGCCACCGTAATCTTAGGTTGATTGAGCGTGGAGTTGAGGCTGAACCCGACAATGTGATGATGCAGTATTATTACGGAACTGAACTGTATCGTTTTGGAGAGTATGCTAAGGCTGCCGCTCAGTTTGTTAAGGCCGCGGAAGGTAATGCGATACACGTAGACCATCTGCCCAAATTGCTGCGAAATCTTGTACTGGCCTATTACCAAGGACATTGTCCCGACCAGGCGCTGGAAACAATAGAAAAAAGTCTTAAAAAATTTCCGGAATTCGCCGATCTTTACTATCTTCAAGGGTCTATTTATTATGATGGTCAGGACTATGGGCGGGCCTACGCCGCTTTTCAACAAGCGTTAGCGACGCCTAAACAGCCTGTATATTATGCTTCTCTGCCTGGAACCAGGGGGTTTCGCACTTATTATTGTTTAGGACGGCTGGCTCAGAAGTACGGCAATAAGGAAGAGGCTCGCAAGTACTACAGCCTTAGTCTCAAGGATAATCCTAAGTTTACCATCGCGCTGGAAGCGCTCATACCCTTGTTGGAGCCGCGTACAGATGTTGCTCATGCTCGCGCTGTGCTGGACGATTTTCCACAGGACCGTTTGCTAATAGCCGGCCTGTTGATGCGGCAGCAGGCCTCGAAACTGGCGTTGGAATATCTCGACAAAAGCGTATCGGAAGAACACTTGCTTGACGGGTTATTGCTGCAGAAGGCCGTTTGCCTGATTCAAGAGCGGCATTTGCTGGAAGCACTGCAGCTCTTAGAAAGGTTTAGTACAGAAGATCCGCAATACCCAACAGTAAAACTCAATAGGTTATTATGTTATTGGCTGCAGGACGATGATGCAAAGGCCTGCCTGCTGGCGGAGGAACTTATTAATATGGGGTCATCCTCGAATGAGGGGGTGGTCATACGCCTTGTTCGGGATAGGATAAGCAATGCTTCCAGTAGTCAGCTGGTGTTACCATTAGACGCCTCAGGTACAGCTTTGCTTATGGATTTAGTGGTGCGGTTTATGGACCTTGGGGAATGGGAGAAGGTGGAGGCATTGTTGACAGGAGTAAGCGAAGGATGGCGAATTAACCATAGTTTAGAATTAGGGCGCTTATGTTATCACCTGGATAATGACGAAATGGCGGAACGGTATCTTAAGCAGCATTTAGCAACGCAAAAAAGTGCGGAGGCTTATTATTTATTGGGGGAAATTAAGTCAAGAAGCGGAAAACTGCTGGAAGCCGGTGAGTTTTATCAGCAGGTCGTCCGCCTTGAACCCAAGGAACCGCTCTCCTATGTGCGACTTAAAACAATCTATGAAAAGCTGCACCAAACGGCATTGGAGCAACCGTCAGAACCAAGTTTACCAAGTTTCTGTGCCGCCGCTGCCGATTCCTTTGCCGCTAAGGCAAACCAGGTTGTGGCTATGCTGGATGAGTGTAATTTCCTCGCACGAAGTCTTTATGTAGCACTGTAATTCAGAAGATGTTGATGTAACAGTAACAGATTATTATTAACAACATACTATGTAATATAAGGCTCCATTAAATTGACGGTTCTAAATAGGTATTGGGTAGTATTTTTGGATGTTCAAAAACTGAAAAGTATGTAGTACAGGGGCCTTAGTAAATAATAGGAGGAAATAAAAATTGGCTACTTTAAACTATGAACCTGTGACTCTAACTGGTGCTAGTGCTACCGATACTTCCGTTGCCGTTGTATTCAGCGCATCTACCACTATCAGCAAAACCACGTATCTGAGTATGTTTTATGATGCTGCGAGCCAAACGAGTAGTGGCGTTAGCACGTATTTTACCCAATCCTTCACTTCATTGCCACTTGGGAGTACAACGAGTGAGTCTCTGGCTGTTATTTTGGGTACCAGTGTTTCTTATGACAGTACCTTTCTTACTGTAGGTGTAGGATTTGCGGGATAACCGTCCCGGAGGGGTTGGAATGCTAGTTCCAAACTCTCTTACATACTGTGAGTGAAGGCTTTATTCCGGTTTTTTGCCCAGTAAAGAGTAAAGAGCTTAAGAATTCTGCCTAGCCATAAGTATTTTAAAGCTGCTAAAGAGGAGTATTACGATATGGCCGTCATCAACATTCCGGCAAGTAAAAGTTTAACCTTGGCAAGTAAAATCCCAAATGGGAATATAAAAGAGGATAAGATAATTGTTGGGAGAGAGGGTAAATGTAATTATTTAAGCTATCTTTATTTTGACCTCACTTCCATTCCGGGTAGTGTGGTGGAGTTGTTATCTGCCACCTTGGTATTATTTAAAACTGCGGATTTTCTTACAGCGCCAACTCCGGTGTTCTCGATATACCCGTTGTTAAAGCAATTCAGTTCCTATACAACTTATAACAATGAATGTCCGATAGACTTAGAGCCATCTCTGAAATGCGACTTTTTACCCTTTACTCATAATGTCGCCATAGAGATAGATGTAACAAATATAGTAAACAGGTGGAACTGCAACAGATTGGCAAATCGGGGTATTGTGATAAAAGAGAGCTATGCCAAGCCTTACCAAACAGGACATACCTCTTTTGGATCCGCCTATAATAAAGATAATATGCTGATCCCCTTTCTACGAGTAAAAGTTAAAGAAATTTGGTGGTGGTTATTACCCCCGAATTTAACGTATACAACCCGAGTTATACCGCCTGGCAGGGCTGGGGAAAAAGCGTAGCACGTGCCGGAGTAAAAGCAGGAAACTAAATTGTTTTCTGCTAAGTTACTTGCCGGCATTTTTTATTCCTAAATGAGCCGCTGAGATTTCCTTGCGATGTTACATTCTTTCATCGCCTGTATAGTAGCTCCAAAGAGCGTAGCACCTAGGTTAACTGGTTTTCATATATTGTATAAGGTTTGAACATTTTTGTAGCGGGGTATCGAGATATGAAAGTCAGTTTGTGCATGATTGTTAAGGATGAAGGGAAAAATTTACGGCGCTGTCTCCAAAGTGTAAGCACAGTGGTGGATGAGATAATTATTGTCGATACCGGGTCGACGGATAATACGTGTGAAATCGCCCGGGAATTTGGGGCGCTTGTAGAGCACTTCGTTTGGACGGATAGCTTTGGTGATGCGCGTAATCGTTCCTTGGAGCTGGCAACGGGAGATTGGGTACTAGTGCTAGATGCGGATGAAGAATTAATACTAGAGACTGCAGACATAATGCGTCGTTTAACCGAGAATCAACGGGTAAGTGGTTATTTTTTACGAATGGAAAGCTTTGTAGGCGGCAATGGGGTAACGGAAGTGGTGCCGGACCTTGTGTTCCGTCTGTTTAAAAACCGGACTGAACACCGTTTTTATGGTGCCATCCATGAACAGATTGCCGATGTTATATTGCAGCATAACCAGGAGGCTCAGTTTGGTATTGCGGAAGATATGGTGATACGGCACTACGGATTTCTCGAGGAGCAAATTATTGCAAAAGACAAAAAAAAACGCAATTTGCGTTTAGTCCAAGAGCATATTCAAAAGAACCCGGACGATCAATTGCTGCGTTATCATTACGGAGTAGAGCTATACCGAGTGGGAAAGTATGAACAGGCTGCCACTGAGTTTATTAAAGCGGCGGACAGCGTAGATAGAAGAATTAGTTATTTACCCAAGTTGGTACGCTATGTTGTAATTTGTTATTATAATGAGAAAAAGTATGATGTTGCGCTGAACGCTGTCAAACAGGGCTTGGAGTGGTTTCCCACATATGCTGATCTCTACTATTACCAGGGTGCAATTTGCTTTGAACAGAAGAAATATGATTTGGCTTATGCCTCATTTAGTAAGGCGGTAAGCATGCCGGAGCAGCCGACGTATTATGCTTCACTCAGAGGGATCAAAGGATTTCTGGCGTATTACCATTTAGGCCAGATTGCGGAATTGTTTTCTAATCAGGAAGAGGCGCTGGAAAACTATATTTTGTCGTTACGAGACAATGCTGCCTTTACTGCCTCATTGGATTGTATTTGCCGCATACTTGAGCCTCGCACGGATGCTGTCTACGCTAAACAGGTGCTGGAAAAAATCTGTGAGTTTAGTACCCCAGCGGCCAATATTTATGTGGCCGAGCTTTTAATGAAATACTCCGCCTATTCCCTGGCCTATGAGTACTTAGAAATTGCGGCCAATGGTCTGAAAGAAGAAACTGCGACCTTGAAAATGAACAAGGCCGTGTGCTTAATGCAACAACGGCAATTTGTTGAGGCGATGGGTAAGCTGGAGGAAGTTCCGCTCACCGAAGAGCTTTATATAGTTGCCATGTTAAATAAGCTATATTGTTTGTGGCTGCAAGGGTGTTGGCAAGAGGTATGGCAAGTGGAAAGAGAGATAACCGCTCAGCTGTTGTCGGAAGACCAGGTTAGTATGGTGGAGATTCTGGCGCATGATTTATCTAGCCCTAATTTATTAAAAGTACAATTAGGAGAAGAAGGAACTTCGATGCTATTGGACTTCTATAAGCGAACCGTTGTATTGGGGGAGGGGGAACGGGCCGCCACTTTGCTTGCCGGAGTCACGCCGGAAGTTTTAAAGGAATTGAGGTTGCCTGCTGCTGAAATTTGTTTTACTTGTGGCAATATGGAGTTGGCCGAAGGGTATATAAATGGGTATCTTACTGAAAACAGCCAAAATGAGGCGGCTTACTTCCTTTTGGCACAAGTAAAGGAACGACAGGGATTGTATGAGGAGGCGCGGGATAGTTATAGACGGGCAATGCGTCTCGACCCTGATAACCCGAAGTCGTATATTGGCTTAGCAAAACTATATGATACAATGCGGCAAGAGGTTGTCCGACAGGCTACGGAAAAATATCAGGCTGCGTCTGCTTTGCTCGCTGGGCTGGGGGTAACTTCTGAAGTTAATGCGCAGGAACAGGCTAAATAGAAAACCGGCTTTACAAGTTACTCTTGCAAAGCCGGTTTTTTACATCCTATTCCTTACTGTCGTCACAGCCTGCTCCTTTAAGGTGTGGGCTTTTTCTATGAGGACCTCTTTTTCGGCGATGGTTTGGGTGATGTATGCCTGATCGGTTATGAGGGGGAGGTTAATGTCGACGCTGAGAAGTGCCGAGTGCAAAGCGGCTTCAGCAACGTAGGCGGCTACTCCGGCATCGCTGATAGCCATAGCGTTGCCAAGGGGCGCTAGTTCTGCGGTCAGTTCCAGTACTTTTACGCATATCCGGGCCACTTCCAAAGGAGTGTGACAGGCGCGTTTAAGAGCGGTTTCGAGAATTCCGTTGCGGTTGGCTTTTTCTTCGTCCGTATTTTTAGGCAAGCGATAGGCGTCCATGAGTTTGCCAAACACTGTCATGTCGCTTTCAACCAGAGTCTCAAGGGAGCTAATGAGGGGCATAAGCTGGTCGGCAATAGCTTGGGCTTCGTCTTCCACCGCTTTGTATTTTTCTTTGCCGATAGTAAGATTGGCGACCATGGCGGCCATGGAAGCGCCTAGCGCGGCCACAACGGCGGAAATGCTGCCGCCTCCCGGCGTGGGGGCGCTGGAGCAGGCGGCGGCGAGTATTTCGCGCAAGCTTTTATCAAAAAATGCATTCATTGGGGTTCTCCTTTTTGCAATTGTATGGCCTTTAGTACATTACGTTGAATGAGTACGGTTGTCAGGCTGCCGACGCCACCGGGTACGGGGGAAATCGCGCCGGCCACTTTTTCGACGGCTGCGAAATCTACATCACCGGTGAGCCCGCTCTCTGTACGGTTAATGCCGGCGTCGATGACAATGGCACCGGGTTTAACCATGTCGGCGGTAATCATTTTAGCTTGTCCGACGGCGGCCACAATGATATCGGCGCGACGGGTATGGGCGGATAGAGTAAGGGTTTTGGTATGGCAAACCGTGACGGTGGCGTTTTGGTTCAGCAGCATAAACACCAGCGGTTTTCCGACTGTTTCGCCGCGTCCTACCAGGACGACGTCTTTGCCTTTAAGGTCAACTTGGTAGCGCAGCAGCAGTTCAATACAGCTTTGGGGGGTAGCCGGGAACAGTCCGTCATTGCCGCTGATAAGATGGCCGCGGTTGACGGGATGAAGACCGTCAACATCTTTCAGCGGGGAGATGGCCTGGCTGATGCGTTCTTTGCTTAACCCTTTCGGCAGGGGGAATTCTACCAGAATGCCATGGACGGTTTGGTCTTGATTGAGTCGGTCTAAGAGACTGATGACTTCGCTTTCGGCAGTTGTCTCAGGCAGTACAAAGAGTTCATAAGCCATACCGATGTTCGCGCAGGCTTTTTCTTTGGCTCTGGCATATACCACAGAGGCCGGGTCGTCCCCGACCAGGAGGACGGAAAGTTTTGGCGTTATGCCTTTGGTTTTTAATGTAGCAATTTGTGTTTTTATTTCTTCGCGAATTTCGGCAGCTACTTTTTTGCCGTCAATGAGTGTGGCCACAAAATCATCTCCTTCTATAATACCTAGCATAAATTTTCGCTTTTTTGGATAAAGCCATATATTTTTTGGAAATTTGGTATTCCTTTCTACTGGTAAATGCTGTTGATTTATTTTACTATATAATTAAGGGTGTGTGTTAGATGTATATTTATCCGGATATTGTCGAGGGATTTCATTGTGAGCTGTGCGGTACTTGCTGCCGCAATGACTGGCAGGTAACGCTGGATGAGGCAAGTTATGAACGGAACAGGCAGTATTTTAGCCGTGTGAACAATCTCCAGGAAATGGAGCAGGCGTTCGTGGTGATGACTCATAACCAAGCGATAGGGGAATATGCCTATATTCGTAAACAGGAAAGCGGCGCGTGCTGGTTCCTGAGCGGGAATAACTTGTGTCGCCTGCACAAAAAGGCCGGTCATCAACACTTGGACGCGGTATGTCAGACTTTTCCCAGGTATCCCATGAATACACAGAGGGGAATCGAGGTGACGTTGAGTTTTAGTTGCCCGGCGGTTCTGAGAAGAATACAGCGGCTAGAACCGCTTCGGATAGTTCGTTCGGAAAAGCCCCCGGTGGAATTTTTACCGGAAAACTATGTAGCGTCGGTGTTTCCCGGCCAACAGGCAAAGTTCACGCCGCTATACTATTATTTTGAGCTGGAGCATCATTTTATTGATATTGTCCAGTGCCGGGGGCTTTCCATTGCCGGTCGTCTGGAGCTTCTTGAAAAGACAGTAAGGAAACTTGAAGCTGGAAAACCCGGTGAGACCTTTGGACAATGGCTACAACAACAAATATACCAAAATTACGCTTATATGGATAGCCTTACGGAACAAAACCTGTCTTTGGCGGAAGTATTGGTAGAACATTTTTTCGTCAACTTTTTGTTTAAAAAACCCTTATATTTATATGGGCTTATTCCAGCGGTGGCGCTGCTTGTACATATGTGGCAGGAAATAGAAACAATGCAAAGAGGCAAAGGAGAAAAGGATAGGATTTCGGCTACTCAGGCCGCTATTAATAATTTGGAATTAGAATATGGACATGACCGGCAGAGGTTGCTAGTTTGGATGGCGAAGAGATAAATTATGGCTGAATTTGACATAAGGAGAAGGATTTCTCCTCTTATATGGAGAAAAATACGGTGAAAAAGGATAAATAGGCGGGTTTTCCATTATTATGCGACAAAATAATGTAGCTAATAAATCCAATGAAAAAGACGCCGGATGTGTGACGGAAAATCGGCATTCGCGTTCGATTATTGAAGAAATAAATATGGATGTAATCGAAGAGTATTGCCATAAAATTTATTATTGTGATCCTTACACAGCCAGACATGCCGAGCATGTTGCCGATCTTATGGCGGGGCTGGCAACTCAGTTGGCTATGAGCCCGGAGGAAACCGATTTAGCGTATATGGTTGGGGTAATGCACGATGTCGGTAAAATAAAAACGCCCCTTAACATTTTAACGAAACCAGGCAAATTAACTCAGGAAGAATTCCAAATTATGAAACAACATGCAGCGGATGGAGCCGACATGATTGCCGATATTACCGGAGTGGAACCCATTACTTCCGTGATGCGTCATCATCATGAGAGGTATGATGGTAAAGGATACCCGGATGGTTTGGCGGGGGAAAGCATTCCGGTCTTAAGCAGAATGTTAGCGGTATGTGATTCATTTGATGCAATGACTTCTAAGCGGTGTTATCGAACGGAAGTTAGTTTGTATGAATCGTTAAAGGAAATAAAAGAATGCGCAGGCACCCAATTCGATCCGAAAATTTGCGAAGCTTTTATTGATTTTATTGAGGAACGGTTTGGATTTTCGTTTGCAAGAGCCTAATAGAGAACGGGTCCGTTCTCTATTTTTGTACAAAGTCAAATAATAATTTTGGGGAGCGGTTAAATTGAAAATAAGACGAGTGGACGTAACCATTAGTACTGAGAAACTGCAGCAATCTAAGGAGTTTTATTTGAAACACTTCGGCTTTCGCCTGGTTTTTGAGAGTGACTGGTATATTGAGCTGGTTTCCAAGACTATGCCGACGATGGGAATAAGTTTTACTTTGCCCCAACGGGAGGTTGGCGAGTTTTTTAATGGGAAGGGGACAATTCTGTCTTTTGAAGTGGATGATATAGAAGCAGAATATCAGCGCTTAAGCCAAGAAGGGTTGGAGATTTTTCAGGAATTGCAGGATAAACCTTGGGGAGAACGGAGTTTTGTCATTAATGATCCCAACGGGATTCATGTATATATATATAAATCCGTTGCGCCTACCGATGAATATAAAAAAATATATGATTATTATAGCAGTCTGCCGGAGCAAGAATAGGCCCAAATGCAGGGTAAATCGGGACTTTTATCCTATTGGATTGATGAGTGGAAATAATTATAATTAAGAGGATAAAAGTACCAGATAGTAGTCGCTCTGGAGCAATGCGTATTTTTAATCGGTAGAAATACCTTAAGGAGTGAGTGCTATGCCCAGCAAGCTTGTTTCGGTGGCGCGTTTGGCACCCGGAAGCATTTTGAGCGAGTCTGTTATGACCGCGAACGGAAAAGTATTAATCAACAATCATGCTGTCCTTACAACTAAAATGATTACTTCTCTTGAAAATTGGAATATACAATCCGTGGCAATCGTGGACGATGCAGCCGTGGAAGATATGCCTATTGAGGAACCTGCTGATGTGCGGGGGCTGGCGAAGGAGTATGAGCAGTTTGCCGAGAACTACGAGAGCGTGGTTTCTTCGGTAACTAATTCTCTGGATTTTATTCACCGGCAAAAGATTATTCCTATTCACATGTTTAGAGATACTTCGAATGAAATTGTCATTTCCATGGAACAAAGCGGGACCGCTCTTGTGCATCGATTGTTGGTGACTGAAGGCAAGATGGAGGATTTGGTTTCTCGCAATGCGGTGACAGTGGCTTATTTAGCCGGAAACCTGGCCCGCCATATGAACTGGAGTGAGAAAGATATTCGGGGCGTTATCCTTGCAGGGTTATTGCATGATGTGGGTAAAATTATGTTAAATAAATCCGAGCAGCCCAAACCGCATGCGCATATTGTGGAAGTTGCCAAGCTATTGACGCAAGTTAAGGGAATTCCCAATGAAGTGGTGTTAGGCGTAGTGCAGCACCATGAATATGTGGACGGTACCGGAATGCCTACCCGGGTTCCCGGGGATAAAATTCATCCATATGCTAAGCTTATTGGTATCGTGGATATTTTTCAGTCGGCAGCCTTTATGAAGAACTACTCTAATCCTTTCCCGGCGCTGGATATTTTGGGGAGTGAAATGTTCGGACGGTTGGATCTGGGCATGTGCCAGATGTTTATTAATCAGATAAAAGACAGTCTTATGAATACCGAGGTTCTCTTAAGCGACGGACGGGTGGGGGAAGTGGTCTTTTTCCATCCGACAAAGGCAGCAACGCCTATTGTTAAAACCGTGAATATGGAAATCGTGGATTTGTCTGTTGCGAGAGGGATTAGGTTGGAACGGGTATTAGCACCTAAGGCCATAGTAAGCTAAGTACCCAATATTCTAGTTGCAAATAGCCCGGCTGTTGGTTCGGTACATATGTGCCCAACCAACAGCCGGGCTATTTGCAACATAGGACTCTGAGCTTTATATCTAACTAAGGTGTAAAAAATTGATATTTTCGTGTACAATAAATAGTATTAATTGGAGGTGACCGCATTGTACGATACACATATGCATACGCGATTTTCTACGGACTCAACGATGAGTATGGAAGATGCCGTGCGGAGGGCCGGAGAATTAGGTTTGGGTATTATTATCACAGAACACATGGATTTGAATTACCCTGAGCCACAAGCCTTTATTTTTAATGTTGATGAATATTTTGATGCATATCAGCCCTGCCGGAATGACAACGTGTTGCTTGGAATAGAAATTGGTATGCGCGGGGAAACGGAACCGGACAACCGGAGAATTGTCGAAGGTCATTCTTTTGATTATGTGATAGGCTCCATTCATATAGTGGATGGCGTTGATATTTATCAGGAAAGCTTCTATCAGGGGCGGACGAAACAGGACGTGTATAGCAGGTATTTTTCGGCTATGCTGGACTGTGTAACCAAGTATGACTGGATAGACAGTCTGGGGCATATCGATTACATTGCCCGCTATGCCCGGTTCCAGGATGTTGATATTTATTTGGATGAGTTTAGGGAACCTTTGGAGAAAATATTGGGCCTTTTAGCTTCAAGGAATAAAGCGATGGAGATTAATACCCGGCGTTTGGGCGACAAAAAGGCGCTAGAGGCACTTATTCCTATCTACCGGCGGTTTAAAGAGCTAGGCGGACAGTTTGTTACCATAGGCTCTGATGCCCATAACCCCAAGGATATCGGGAAAAACTTCGAGCAAGCGATGTCTCTGGCCCAAATATGCAATTTAAAACCGGTTTTTTTTAGAGAGCGAAGGATGGAGTATTGGAAAGAAGGGGTATAGTGGACAAGTTTGATTTTGATCAAATGATTGACCGCCACCATACCGGGGCGGAAAAGTGGGATGGTCTTATGTCCATTTTTGGTTGTGACGATGTGCTGCCCATGTGGGTGGCGGACATGGATTTTGCCTCACCGCCGGCTGTGGTTGAGGCTCTTGTTTCCCGGGCACGCCATGGTGTATATGGCTATCCTTTGCGGGCGGAGGGATATTACCAGGCGGCCATGAATTGGCAGAAGAGCCGCCATGGATGGACGGTAGAAAAACCGTGGATTAACAGCGTGCCCGGGGTAGTCAGTGCGATAAGTCTGGCCCTGCAGGCCTTTACTCATCCGGGCGACAAGGTGTTGATTCAGCCGCCGGTATATCCCGGTTTTTATAAGGCGATACGAAAAAACGGGCGCGAGTTGGTGGAAAACCCTCTGCGGTTGGAACACGGCCGCTATGGTATTGATTTTACCGATTTAGAAAACAAGCTGGCGACCGGCGTCAAAGTTATGATTTTATGCAGTCCCCACAATCCGGTCGGACGGGTTTGGTCGAAAGAAGAACTGCTTAGGCTGGGGGAATGTTGTCAAAGGCATGGGGTGCTGATGATTGCGGATGAAATACATGGTGATCTTGTGTTTCGCGGCCATGCCCATCAGCCGCTTGCCACATTATCACCGGAGTTTGCCGCCAACACGATTACTTTTGTTTCACCCAGCAAAACGTTTAATGTGGCCGGACTGGCCACAGCCCTGTCTATCATTCCCGATGCGGCGTTACGGGCACGTTATCAAACGGTGCTTGACGCAGTGCACATAGAGGAAGGAAATATTTTTGGGATAACCGCGCTGGAAGCGGCGTACGCAAGTGGCGGAGACTGGTTGGATAGCCTGTTGGTGTATTTAGAGGGAAACGCCGATATGGTGGTTGATACCTTTAAAAAAACGGAGAGTCCTATCAAAGTGCTTAAACCCGAAGCTACCTATTTGGCCTGGCTGGATTGCCGGGGGCTTGGGTTAACGCCGGACAAGGTGCCTGAATTTTTTACCCGACTGGCCAAGGTGGGCTTGAGTGACGGACGGCGCTTCGGGGAGCAGGGAAACGGATTTATGCGGTTGAATTTTGCCTGTCCCCGGCCGGTTCTTAAGTACGGTCTGGAAAGGATTTGTTCCATGCTTGGCTTATAATAAGGTGCTAAATACAGCCCTTCTAGCTGAAAAGTATGATATAATAACAAAAATAAAATTATTATGATAAGTAGAGGAGAGTAATATGCCGAAGCAGGTAAAACGGACTTTTGTTGAAAAGAAAAGCGGTTTTGATGTCGAAGCCCGTAGCTTATATTGGGAGTTGAAGCACAATCTCGGCATAAACAGCTTGGAAGGGGTACGCATTGTCAATCGTTATGATGTTGCCGGGATGGATGATAACGAATACCGGCTTGCACGTAATACTATTTTTTCCGAGCCTAACGTAGATGAAGTTTTTGACGAAGTTTTAGCGGTGGATACTGCGGACTGTGTTTTTGCCGTAGAATACCTGCCTGGACAATATGATCAAAGAGCGGATTCCGCAGCTCAGTGTATTCAAATGCTTACGCATAAGGAACGCCCCGAGGTTCAGACCGCGAAGGTGATTATTCTTCGCGGAACGCTTTCGGAGGAGGAGTTTGGCCGGATAAAAGCTTATGTTATCAATCCAGTAGAGGCAAGAGAGGCGTCGCTGGTTAAGCCCCAAAGCCTGGAAATGGCGGTTCAGCAGCCGGAGAATGTCAAAGTTTTAGAGGGCTTTATCGGCTACTCCCAGGCTGAATTCAAAACTATGCTGACTGAGTTAGGACTAGCCATGAGTGAAGCGGATTTGGTGTTTTGCCAGCAATACTTCCGGGACACTGAAAAACGCAATCCTACTCTTACAGAGATTAAGTTGATTGATACGTATTGGTCGGATCATTGTCGGCATACTACTTTTCTTACCCGGATAAACGACGTAAAAGTTGAAGAGGGACGTTTTACAGTCCCTATTCGTATAGCCTATGAGGAGTATTTGGCAGCCCGTAAGTATGTGTATGGAGACAAAAATAAAGATGTTTGCCTTATGGATATTGCGGTGATCGGTATGAAGGAGCTAAAAAAGCGGGGGCTTTTGGACGATCTGGATGAGTCGGATGAAATTAACGCCTGCAGTATTGTTGTGCCTGCCGACATCAATGGAAAAATAGAAGACTGGCTGATTATGTTTAAAAATGAAACGCATAATCATCCGACGGAAATCGAACCGTTTGGCGGTGCCGCTACTTGTCTCGGCGGTGCTATACGTGACCCTTTGTCCGGCCGGTCTTATGTTTACCAAGCTATGCGCGTAACCGGCAGCGGTGATCCACGGACCAGTATAGAAGATACTTTGCCGGGGAAATTGCCCCAACGCAAAATAACCACGGGAGCGGCTGCCGGATACAGTTCGTACGGAAATCAGATTGGTTTGGCAACCGGGCAAGTGGCGGAGGCCTATGATGAAGGGTTTGTAGCGAAACGTATGGAGGTTGGCGCAGTAATCGGAGCCGCGCCAAGAAGTAATGTGGTAAGAGAGACGCCTGTACCAGGGGATGTTGTTTTGCTGGTAGGCGGGCGGACCGGGCGGGACGGCTGCGGTGGGGCTACCGGCTCATCTAAGGAGCATACCGAAGAATCACTGTTATCGTGTGGTGCGGAAGTTCAAAAAGGCAATCCGCCTACGGAACGGAAAATTCAGCGCCTGTTCCGTAGGCCGGAAGTTAGCCTCCTGATTAAGCGGTGTAATGATTTTGGTGCCGGAGGGGTATCGGTTGCTATAGGCGAATTGACGGAAGGCTTACGTATTGACTTGGAAGCGGTACCGAAAAAATATGAAGGTCTTGATGGTACCGAGTTAGCGATTTCTGAATCGCAAGAGCGTATGGCGGTCGTTGTAACGCAAGCGGACGCTGCCTTGTTTGAACAGTTTGCCGCAGAAGAAAATTTAGAAGTTTCACGAGTTGCAGAGGTTACTTCCGACCGGCGTTTGGTCATGTTGTGGCGGGGGAAATCTATTGTCGATCTCAGTCGGGACTTTTTAGATACTAATGGAGTATGCCAGACAACGTCAGTAGAGGTTCGGGCGCCGTTGGAAAGAGGGAACTATTTTGATTTAAAATCGTACAGTGGTATGGATTTGATAACTGCCTGGCTGGACATGCTGGGAGATTTGAATGTAGCCAGCCAGAAAGGGCTTGGCGAGCGTTTTGACAGCACGATTGGCGCGGCTACGGTGCTAATGCCGTATGGGGGCCGGTACCAGACTACACCTGCCGAAGGCATGGTTGCTAAGCTGCCGGTTCAAACCGGTGATACGGTTACCGGTACGATTATGACGTATGGGTATAACCCCCGCATTGGCAAGTGGAGTCCGTTCCACGGCGCGCTATACGCAGTCGTGGAAGCGGCGGCTAAAGTAGCGGCGATAGGCGGAGACTACAGTCGCATTAGGCTGTCGCTGCAAGAGTATTTCGAAAAGCTGGGTACCGATGCTATTCGTTGGGGAAAACCCTTCAGCGCTTTGCTGGGGGCGTATTACGCTCAAAAAATGCTGGGGATACCGGCCATCGGCGGGAAGGACAGTATGTCCGGCACGTTCTTAGATTTAACTGTTCCGCCTACCCTTGTGGCATTTGCAACGGTACCGGTTGATGTTCGCCAAGTAATTTCCCAGGAATTTAAAAAAGCCGGCAGTCAGGTGGTATTGCTTCCGGTTAAACGGGATGAAACCGAGCTGCCTGATTTCGACGGGCTTATGCAGGGTTATAGTAAACTGCGGCAAGCCATTGCCAAAGGATTGGTACTTTCGTCTTATACGGTGAAGATTGGCGGTGTGGCGGCGGCTATTAGTAAAATGGCGTTTGGTAACAGTATAGGGATGGTGTTTGAACGGAAAATGACGCCGGAGGAATTGTTTAGGCCGGACTACGGGGCCATCGTGCTGGAGATGACGCCGGAGGCCGACCTTAAGGCTGTGTTTGGCGAAGGAAATTATGAACGGCTAGGGTGTACGCAAGCTGCAGGTCGTATCGTGGTTAATGGAATGGAACTTGCTTTAGAAGAAGTGCAGAAGGCTTGGGAAGCACCGCTGGAAAGCATTTTTCCTACGCAGGTTAAGAATACGGCGGAAAAAGAACCTCCTTTCGTAAGTTATACGAAGCGGAACGGATATCGTCCAACTGTGAAAATAGCCAAGCCGCGAGTGTTTATTCCGGTTTTCCCCGGAACTAACTGCGAAGAAGACTCGGCCCGTGCTTTTACCAAGGCTGGTGGTTTGGTTGATATGCTGGTTATTCGTAATCTATCCGCTGCGGCGGTGGAAGAATCCATAGCGGCTATGGTACGTGGCATACAGGAGGCCCAAATCGTTATGCTGCCGGGTGGTTTTAGTGCCGGAGATGAACCGGAAGGTTCGGCTAAATTTATTGCCACTATGTTCCGCAATCCACGAATTAAAGAAGCGGTAACTTGTCTGCTGGAGCAAAGAGACGGACTTATGCTGGGGATTTGCAACGGATTCCAGGCATTAATTAAGTTGGGGCTAGTGCCATACGGCAAGATTATTGATGAACTGACTCCTGCTTGTCCTACTTTGACCTTTAATAATATTGGCCGCCATGTATCGACTATGGTTCAGACTAAGACGGTCTCAGTGTTGTCGCCATGGCTGGCTAATACCCAGGTGGGAGACATTCATACCATTGCTGTTTCCCATGGCGAGGGACGGTTTGTAGCCAGTGAAGAAGAGGTTGCCAGGCTGATAGCAAATGGGCAAATTGCCATCCAATATGTTGACTTTAACGGTAAGCCTGCCAGCGACATCCGGTTTAATCCAAATGGCTCGGTAGCGGCGGTTGAAGCGATTACCAGTCCGGACGGACGGATATTGGGCAAGATGGGTCATTCCGAACGCCTTGGGGCGAATGTGGCAATCAATGTACCGGGTGAAAAGGATCAAAAAATCTTTGCGGCCGGAATAAATTATTTTAGTTAAGAAGAATACCCCTGCCAATCGGCGGGGGTGTTCTTGTATAAAGGGAAAACCAAGTACACATACTTGAGGTAAAAACCTGCTAGGGGCTGGGACTATGGCTTGTATTTTCCTGTGGTGTGCTGTATGAAACTTCTACTGCATCCTTTACCGGTAAGGATTTGCCATTGGAGCATGGTGATTTCGGTGACTGTCCTTCTTGTGACGGGGCTGTACCTAAATAATCCCATCTACGGATTTATGGGGACGCCGGGAATGATAAGAAAAATTCATAGTATTACCGGGGTTGTGCTTATATTTGTTTTTTTCAGTCAAGTGTATTATTACTGCTATACTGGAAAATTTACAGAGATTGTATTGCTTCCACGGGATATAGTTTTTTGTCGGAGCTTCCTTAGGTATTACTTATTTTTAACTAAACAGCATCCCAATTTTGGGCGTTATAACATAGGCCAAAAACTGATTTTTAGCGCTTGGGGGGCTGCGGTGGTTGTAGCCGGTTGTACCGGGGTGGTTCTGTTTTGTATCTGGTGTTTACTGAGGAGCCGGCAAAACTTCAGGCTATGTTTACTGGGTTTGTCCAGAAAAATCCGTCGCCAAAGGATGGGGAGTAAGCGTCTGGGGTGGGTATAAAAAGGGCTAGAAGGGTCATACTAACCTTGAGGTGGGAGTGTGCGTAAAAAACAGCAGGTCAATTTCGCAATCATTACGGTAATCGCTATGCTAATTATCGCGGGAACGTTTATTCAACTACGCACGCCTGCCCCTAAACTCATGCCTGAAGGGGGCGTTCCCGCTCCGGAAGCCAAGCAGGAACAGACGCAGCTTTTAGAAGGTATGCCTCAATTTGATATGGCGAAATACCCCAAGGAACCGGTTATTGAAGTATGGCTGTCCGATAAAAATGAACGGAAAAGTATGCCGCTCGAAACATATTTGGAAGGTGTAATCGCCAAAGAAATGGATCCAAGTTGGCCATTTGAAGCGCTCCGGGCGCAGGCAATCGCGTCGAGAACATTGACTTTATCAGCAATGGAGGCCGGAACGATTCGTAAGCTGCATGCTGCGGATGTTAGTACCGACAAAGATGAGTTGCAGGCGTATGCACCGGAAAAAGTCAATAATACGGTTCGCTTTGCCGTGCAAAGTACCAGGGGGGAAATTCTTCTTTACGGCGGCAGTTTAGTACATGCCATTTATTGTGCCAGTAATGGACAAATTTCGGCAACAAAAGAAGAAAGTTTTCCACGAGAAATAAGTGAGCCTCTTCCTTACTTTCAACCAGTAACGGATGAAAGTTTTCAGTATACGCCGCCCAATATACGGGAATGGACAGTGAAGGTGCCCGGGGCAGAGGTGGCTGCTGCGGTCGGCTATCAAGGTAATCCGGCGAATATTACGATTCTGGAAAAAGGGCCGTCAGGCCGAATTCTTTATATCGGTGTGGATAATAATAAGGTGTATGGTTCGGAGTTTCGAAAGACGATAGGTTTTGACCGGTTAAAGTCTACCCTTATTAATGAAATGACCTATGATGGTACTACCTTTCTTTTTAAAGGGCGGGGCTGGGGAAATGGTGTGGGTCTTTGTCAATGGGGAGCCTATACTTCTGCGGTGCAGGGGATGATTGCGGAAGATATTTTAAAGCATTATTACGTCGGAACCCAGATAACCAAATTGTGGAATTAAAACGGGGTTTATATTTGAAATTTTTTCGAAGAGTTTGCATAAACTAGCTATGGAGAGGCAGTGATTTCACGCTTCATCCGTAAAAGGCGCCGCTCGTCCCTAGCGTGGATGGGCGGCGCCGAACTTATGCTAATTTGATAAGAAATATGTTGTCTTATTGTTTTGCTATTGGCAATGCTGGGGTAGTTAGGCTATAATATATGCATGTTGGCAAAGGAGCATGTATGCGCAAAGTCGTTGTTTCGGTAATAGGCACCCAGGATGATGCCAGCGGGGAGCAAAACAAAATTGAACTGGTCACTAAAGGCACCCGGTATGATAAAACCGGGGTAAGCTATGTCACCTACCGGGAGGAAGAAGCTTCGGGTATGGGCGGATCGACGACATTGCTAAAAGTCTTCAGTGATCATTTTGTTGTTGTCAGGCGGGGCGCTATTGAACAGCAAATGGAATTTTTCCCTAACCGCAAATGTGAAAGCCGGGTTACTACTCCTTATGGAGTTATAACGGTATGTGTTGATACCAAAAAAATAGAGACTGCGTTCGGCGGCAAAACTATGTCGTTGTACGCGGTGTATGATTTGGAAATTAATAATAAGAGGCAAAGTTCTAATACCATCGCGGTTAGTGTACGGGAGGATGAATGAGATGAATGTAAAGGAATTAATCGCTGTTGCGATTCACGCTGCTGCCAAGCAAGCGATGGAAGACGGTGTTTTTGCCGCGTGTGAACTACCGGAGGTTATGCTGGAAGTACCGCCGCAAAAGGAATTTGGGGATTTTGCAACCAACTTTGCAATGCAGCTGGCTCGCCAGGCCAAAACCAATCCTCGGAAATTGGCCGAAGCGATAACTGCCCGTCTTAATCAGTGGGCAAAGTTGGGTAAAAGCCACCCGGCGGCGTTGGGCTGGTTAAAAGAGGCTCAATTAGCAGGACCGGGTTTTATCAATTTTTATTTGCAATCAGATTGGCTGTATGATCTCTTGCAGGTGGTTTTAACGCAAGGCGAAAATTATGGACGGACGACAGTGGGCGGCGGTGAAAAAATTCAGGTGGAATATGTCAGCGCCAATCCGACAGGTCCGTTGCATGTAGGCCATGGCCGGGGGGCGGCGGTAGGCAGTGCACTTGTCAATTTGCTGCGAGCCGCAGGGTATGATGTCCAGGCTGAATACTATATTAATGATGCTGGGAATCAGATGGACAACTTGGCGGCTTCTGTTAACGCCCGCTACTTAGAACTCATGGGGGTAGAGACCCAGTTCCCGGAGGATGGCTATCATGGCAAAGATATTATTGATACGGCTAAGCGGATTATTGAGCATGGCGGTGCAAAATATTTAGATATTCCGGCTGAAGAACGGCTGGTTGTATTTAAAGAAGTGGCGCTGGCGGAAAAGCTAGCCTTGTTAAAGGAAGACCTTGAAGCCTTTGGGGTTAACTATGATGTATGGTTTAGCGAACGGACTCTTCATGCTAACGGGGCGATTGAGGACACTTGCCGTGACCTGAAGGAACGCGGATATATGTATGAACAGGATGGAGCGTTGTGGTTGAAATCTTCGGCGTACGGCGATGATAAAGACCGGGTGGTTATACGGGATAATGGTGTGCCTACCTACCTGGCAGCGGATATCGCCTACCACCGGGATAAGTTTAACCGGGGTTTTAAGCGGCTGATTAATATTTGGGGGTCGGATCATCACGGCTACATTAATCGGGTTAAAGCCGCGGTGGCCGCTATGGGGTTTGAGGCCAATAACCTGGAAGTGCTTATTCTGCAAATGGTTAGCCTGTATCAAAATGGTGAGCTTGTTAAAATGTCCAAACGAACCGGTCAAAGTATTACCTTGGCCGAATTAATCGAAGAAGTAGGACGGGATGCTGCCCGGTTTTTCTTCATCATGCGGTCGCTTGACAGCCAGTTGGATTTTGATCTAGACTTAGCCAAGTCTCGTTCTAATGAAAATCCAGTGTATTATATTCAATACGCGCATGCTCGTATCACCAGTATTTTCCGCCAGGCCAAGGAAGCAGGCATCGACCTGCCGCAAATGAAAGATATTTCCTTATCCGTACTGGATTCGGCCTGTGAAATTGATCTTATCAAGAAATTGGGGGAATATCCGGAAGAAGTTGCTTCCGCCGCTAGGGAACGGGCTCCACATCACATCGCCCGGTATGCTCATGAATTGGCAAGTTTATTCCACTCTTTTTATAATCAGTGCCGCATTATAGGAGTAGAGCCTGAACTCCAGGCGGCAAGACTGGCTTTGGTTACGGCAGTGCGGCATACGCTGCGCTCGGCCCTTGGAATTCTTGGTATTACTGCACCTGAAAGGATGTGACAGGGAAAAAGCTAGGATAACGCCAATATGACTTAGGCAACTCTCATTAAAGGAAGAGAAAAGAGAATTTTTGTCGCATAAAAAAGGATTTTATCTTGTTGTGGTGAATATTAGCTATAATTTTGGACATTAATTCGGAGGGAATCAAAATGGCTGACAAAGCGCAGCAAGTGTCTGATGTGGATATAGCTTATCAGGTTTTGGCTAGTCAAGGGTCGACGTTGTATTTCCGTGAGCTGATTACTCGTGTACTGGAAAACAAAGGAAAATCAGTCCGTTATATTGCGTATGCCATGTCGGAAGTTCATACTCAGATTAATATGGACAGCCGGTTTGTACATATGGGTAAAGGTATGTGGGGATTGGCCGAATGGCTGCCGCAGCGCGGGGGGCGTCATATAGAGGAAGCCGCGGCGGCGATTGACGAGGATATACATGTGAGGCGGGAAAGGCTTTTTGCAGGTATTCAGGAGCCACAGGCTACTGTCGGTAAGAAAAGCGAAGAATCTTATTGAAAACGCAGTTGATGAGAGGCCGGGCTTGGGAGTACTAAGCCTGGCTAAGTAATTAGGAGGAAGTTAAGATGGCTAAATTTGTATTTGTAACCGGAGGGGTTGTATCTTCGCTTGGCAAGGGTATTACCGCTGCGTCTTTGGGGCGTCTGTTAAAGAGCCGGGGACTCAGGGTTACAATCCAAAAATTTGATCCGTATATTAATGTTGACCCGGGTACGATGAGTCCTTATCAGCATGGGGAAGTGTTTGTCACCGATGATGGAGGAGAGACCGACCTTGACCTGGGTCACTATGAACGTTTTGTGGATATTAATTTAAGTAAGAGTTCCAATGTTACAGCCGGCAAAATTTATTGGTCGGTGATTACAAAAGAACGTAAAGGGGATTACTTGGGCAGCACGGTTCAGGTTATACCTCATATTACCAATGAAATTAAGGATCGGTTATACAGAATTGCCAAAGAAGATAACGCGGATGTTGTAATCGCTGAAATTGGCGGTACGGTTGGCGATATTGAAAGCTTGCCGTTTTTAGAGGCTATTCGTCAGGTGCGAAAAGAGGTTGGTCGTGAAGACACCATATATATACATGTCACGCTGGTTCCGTATATTTCGGCAGCCGGTGAGCTGAAGACCAAGCCAACCCAGCACAGTGTTAAAGAATTGAGAAGCATTGGGATTCATCCGGATGTAATTGTTTGCCGTACCGAGCGGGAAATTTCGCCAGACATGAGAGAGAAGCTGGCTTTATTTTGTGATATCGATATCAACGCCGTAATTCAGAATAAAAATGCGGCTAGCATATACCAGGTACCGCTTATGCTGGAAGAAGAAGGGCTGGACCGTATTGTGCTTGAAAAGCTCAATATTAAAAACGGCAAGCCGGATATGGCGGAATGGCGGGCCATGGTAGATAAGATACAAAATCCTTCCGGCAGTGTTCATATTGCGATTGTGGGAAAATATGTGGCGCTTCAGGATGCATACATGAGTGTATCGGAAGCTTTACGGCATGCTGGCATAGCTAATGATGTCGCTATTCAGATCAAGTGGGTCAACGCGGAGGAAATTGAAATTCCGGGGCTGAACTTAGACGCTTATTTCGGTGATGTCGACGGTATTTTGGTACCGGGCGGATTCGGTGACCGTGGGATTGAAGGCAAGATTAAGGCTATACAATATGCTCGGGAAAATAAGATTCCGTTCTTTGGTTTGTGCCTGGGCATGCAATGTGCCGTTATTGAATATGCACGAAACAAGTGCGGGTTAACGAAGGCGCACAGTACCGAGTTTGATCTGGCTACGCCGTATCCTGTTATCGATTTGATGTCAGATCAAGTCGAAGTGGAAGAAAAAGGCGGTACGATGCGTCTGGGGGTATACCCTTGTAAGGTTATGGACGGTACACTTACTCAAAAAGCGTATCAGGATGAAATTATTTTTGAACGTCACCGTCATCGTTTTGAATTTAACAACGCCTTCCGTCAAACCTTAACCGACTGTGGCTTGGTGATCGGCGGGACTCTACCCAATGGGCGGTTAGTAGAAATTGTAGAGGTTAAAGATCATCCATGGTTTGTTGGTACCCAGTTCCATCCAGAGCTTAAGTCCCGGCCAACAAATCCTCATCCGTTATTTAGGGAGTTTATAAAAGCGGCCCACGGTTACCAGCAGAAAAAATAAAAAGCGTTGTTTTATTCCATTAGGCTGCTTAAATGAAAACCGGAAGGACATTTAAGCAGCCTTTGGATTATTTAACAGTTTCTTTTTTCGTTATTTAGCGAATAGTAGTAAGAAAGAAACTAGGGATAAGGGAGGGAATGTATATGAGGTCTAAGCGGACGGTTATTGTCATATTTTTGGTTGTTATTGTGCTATGCGTACTTGCTGCTTTCTGGAAGAATTCGAACGATGTAAATAGTGCTGCAGGCAATAGAATTGCTGTTATTTATGTGGATGGAGTCATTGCCGGCGGCCATAGCCAAAGTCTTTTCGGAAACAAAGAGGGAACGGATGAGGTCATACATCAACTGCACCAAGCCAGAGATGATAAGGCGGTAAAGGCGGTAGTTCTTCGCATTAATAGTCCGGGCGGCAGTGCTCCCGCTTCCCAGGAAGTAGGAGCGGAAATTATCAAGCTTCGGCAAAGCGGTAAAGTGGTTATTGCTTCCATGGGGGATGTCGCTGCGTCCGGTGGGTACTGGATTGCGGCCGTTACCGATAAGATATACGCCAGCCCGGCAACAATGACGGGCAGCATCGGGGTTTATATTCCCTATGCGAATTGGCAGGAATTATACCAGAAGATTGGAATCCGGCAGGAAAAAATAAAAAGCGGACCGCATAAAGATATTTTGTCGCCTGATAGGCCTATGACTCCGGAGGAAAGAGCCATTTTACAGGCGATGGTGGATGACCTTTACAACCAGTTTGTAGCTGTTGTGGCTGAAGGGCGGCACATGGATGTGGAAAAGGTTAAAGAACTGGCGGATGGACGAATTTTTACCGGCAGTCAGGCTAAAACGGCCGGTCTGGTTGATGAGCTGGGGACTATGTATGATGCTATTGACGGAGCGGCTGAGTTAGCTGGGATTAAGGGCAAACCTGTTATTAAGGAATACGGCAAAGCCAATCCGTGGTCATTGATTTTTAGTGCTTCCGACCAAACCAAAATGGAAGAATTGATGCTAAAACAATTCGCAAATCAGCTACCCATTACGGCCCCCTTAGCGGTGCCGCCGGAATGGTAGGTGAGGGCTGTGGGAAATTTATTGGATAGTATTTATGACGTATTGTTTTGTCCGTCGCCCGCCCTGCGCCGTATTGGGGAGGAATCTCGATGGGGGATGGCGGTACTAGTTTATTTAGTGTGTCTTATTCTTCCGGCGATTGCCATGGGCTTTTTTATAAAAACCCTGGGTTTTCATAAGTTTGGAGGCATGCTGGTTGCAGCGGAAGTTGTTGGCCGTTTTATGCTTTTGGTTTTGGGTGTAGCGGTACTGCATCTGGTTGCGGAGCTCTTCGGCGGAAAGGGAACAGCCAAGGGGCTGTTAGCCGCAATGTGTTTTGCTCATTTGCCGCAACTTTTGGCTGTTCCCTTCTTTGTAATTAGTATGCTTTGGGCATCTTCTTTCTGGAAAGCGCTGGTGCCTCTTGTTTCAGTGGCAGTATCTTGTTGGACGCTGGTACTTAATATAGTGGCCATAAAGGAAGTCTATCAGATAAGCGGCGGCAGAGCCGTTCTTATTTTCGTTATTCCAATCATTGCTGTTCTGGCAATGACAGTAGGGCTATTGATTCTATCTGTAGCGGAATTTATACCGGAGAATGCAGGGTGGTAAAGAGAAGTCTTATAGCAGTTATCGTAGTTGTGTGTGTAATTGTATCCGGTTGCCGGCCTGAAAAGGTTCCGGGGAGCATGCTTGTGCCGATAGCGAATTCCGGGGCGGTTTGGAATCTGGAAGAAGGTATCAGGCAGACAGGGGAAGGTAATGTAGTAAGAGTGGTTTCCGGCAAAGCACTGCCTGTAAGCAGTGCTCTCGAATTGGCAGCCGGTGGTCAGGGGCAGATAAAATATGTACAGGAGACTGAGGTGGGCGCTGAAGTCATAGCGCACAGCCAGGTGCAGTTTTTATCCACTCAGGGTACCGGCAGGGTAGAGCTTAGCGCGTTAGATGAGGCGGGGCGTATACTCGGATCGGTGGGCTGGGTGGTTACCGGGCCTGGGGGGGTGAATACCCAGACGGAGAAGTGGACGGATATACACTACCCCAACAATTATACCGGTAAGTGGTTGGAGTTTGGGGGACTCGCTTCTGAGCTATTGGAACGCCAATTTCCGGGGATAGGGGAGGCGGCAAAAAAATACCGTCTCAGTGTAGAAGTAGGGCAGGGTCAGCATGTGCTGGTAGCGGAAAACAACTTTGAAGTCAACCCTATTCTAGGACTGACAGTAACCACTGAGACCAAAGAGGTTAGGGCAGCGGTGGGCGATACCCTAGCCATTACCGTGACGGCGGAGAACAAGGGAAGGCAGCCGATAACAGGAGCTACCTTGCAGCTCATGGAGCCTTATGCGTATGGTATTGTCGCGAGGGCTAATACCGCTAGGACAATGGATTTGGCACCGGGGGAAAAAAAGCAGTTCTTGTGGCAAGTCATTGCTGAGCGGCCTGACAGTGTAAATCTTGGAAACCCTTGGAGGGTACAGTTTTCCGTCAATGGGACGCCTCTTCCGGCGGTGGTGGACGTACATGTAGTTGATAACCGGCCGGGAGAAATTTTCTACTGCATGACGGAAGACCTGGAACCCATAGATGGGGCCGGTTATCCGACGAGTTGGGGGAATGGGGATGGCTGGCTGGAACCGGCGGAACTGAGAGTGCAAATGGTGGAGAAAGTGGAAAAGGCCGATGCCATTGCGAATCAGTATGGTGCGAAGTGGACTCATTATATTGCATGGCCTGTAGTAAAGGCTGCAGCGTGGGCTGATAAAAATTCCTCTAAAGGCCAGTGGCAAAGTACCATTAAAGCCATTGAAAACTCGGTACGCCGGGAAGCGAGCTATGGCCATGAGTACGGTGTGCATATGCATTCTGATTATGATCCTGATTTGCCAGATAACATTCTGTCCTATAACAGCGAACTGGACGGTTTTTGGGCCAATCATTTACGTCATGGCTGGGCGCATACATTGGAGAACGAAGGCAAAAGCTTTGATGAATATGCTTCCAGGACGGGAACGTTGTATAATTATTTACGAATTTTGCAGGAATTAACCGATGGTTCTCCCTTAGGCCAGTTGTTAACAACGCGAGCCGGATCCTTTGACTTCGGCGATACTCCGGCTTCCCAACTTAAAAGCACAATGGCCTACGGAAAAGTCGGTCTTTTGGGAGGAAGCGATGCTGACGGCAATCTCGGTGGTATAACTTCCAGTGAGTATGGGCAGGAGATTTATTTAGCCGACCCGGCGAATATTAACGCCGCCGCCACGGATATACGCAATGTCGGTATAGTAGAGGTTCGTCCCACTCCCCGCCAGTTTTTGGAGTATGATAACCAGGATGCCGGAACTATGAATCAAAAAGTTGATCAAGGTATGATGGCCTTTGCGCTAAACGGAAAGATACTTCCTGGGGTTCATGCCATTGTTGGGTTTACGCATATGATGTTTATCATGGGAGAGGGTGGATGGTCAAGCACGGAAGGGGGGCAATTTCGGGCAATTGATGAGCATTTACGTTATGTAAGGGATACATATGTTGCGGATGGACGGCTCAAATTCGCTACCGCCAGTGAGCTTGTACGGGCTTACCTTGATTATTATTCTCCTCAGCCCGTTGCCGTTTATGGGCCGAAAGCATCCGACAACTGGGGGACTGCGGAATATCCTATTACTATTTTAGGGCGGGATATTCCTATTGATTCTGCACATCCGCATTCCTTGCAGGTGAAATATCCGCTCTATCTCCGGGATAGCGCGTACCGCATTAGCATTTTGAAAAATGGTCAGCCTATCTATACAACGTCCGGTTTACCGACACCTTTCAACGATATTTCTTTTGTTGTCGATGATTCGAAAGCAAAATATACCATGCATATTCATCATAATAAGTATATTTTTAGGGCGTTAGTGTGGCTTCGTTCTTGGAAGGAAGCTATTATGAGACATTAATAGCTTCCAAAATGATACAAAAAAAGGAAAAAATATTCCTCAGTATAGGAGGAGAATTGTCATGCTGTGCGAATAGGAAAATGTAAAAGATTTGTTTGCAGGAGGTTCCTATACATGGGAAAAGTCCAAGAGGTAGTCTTAGTCATTGATGATCAGCCTGGAATCAGGCGTTTGTTAACAGAGGTGCTTAGCGAAGAAGGGTATTGTGTATTTGAAGCGGCAAACGGATATGACGGAATACAAAAGGCTAAAGATAATAATCCTGCATTAATTCTTATGGACATGAAAATGCCTGGACTTGACGGTATCGAGACTTTGCGGGAACTCAGACGACTAGACCTGGGGAATAAGGTAATTATGATGACGGCATATGGGGAACTGGATTTAGTGAATGAAGCAAAGGAATTAGGCGCGGTTGATTACATTACGAAACCGTTTGATATTGTATCTCTTTGTGAAATTATTCAACATCATATTACCGAAACAGTGTCAAATTTGAAGATAAGCTAAAATAAAGACACCCGGTTTAGCCGGGTGTCTTTATTTTAGGAGATAGAAAAGCATAATTGTTTCCTACAGCATAAGTGTAAGCAACGGTTATTTTTTTCGCTGGAACTCGGCGCTAGCCGAGTTTTATAATGCCAAATTTAAATGGATAGTTATCGCTGCTAAAGTTATCTTTTGGCAGGATTATTTATCTGTCCGGCGAAATAAACAAACGTAGAGGGGGATTGAGATGCTTATCAACACTGTGGCTTCGTTGGCACTGTATTGTTCGTGTTGTGGAAAGGTGAAAATGCATGATATTTGCCGGTTCCGCTTAAAGGACGCAGTTGGCCAGGAACTTTTATGCGATTGTGGTCAGCATTTGGCTACAATTACCGGTATCAGCCATAGCCAGTGTCTCCTAGACGTGTTTTGTGTAACCTGTGAGGCGAACCATGTTGTTTGTGTTGATATAAAAGATATTTGGCAAGGCAAGGTGGAGAAAATTTATTGTTCTTTATCTAACCTTGAACTTGGCTTTAGCGGTAACCGTCAGGCGATCGAAGATACTATCGCCGCCCAGGAAAGGGAATTTGACAATATTACTCGCGAAACGGCCAGTGATGATTATGTAGAAAAGCCGCAAGTTATGATTGAAGTGTTGAATAAAATTAACGATATAGCTGAAAAAGGCGGGGTATACTGCCGGTGCGGCGGTAGTATTGAGATTGATGTCAAATCAGATCATATTGAATTAATCTGTTTGCAATGTGATGGTCGTCGGATAATCCCGGCAAAGACAGAAGCCGATGTTTTGGCCGTAAAGTCATTAGCGAATTTGGAAGTGGGTCCAGGACATTTATTCCGTCATCATCGCTAGAAAAAGTAGAGAGGATGGGAGTTAATGAGATTTTTTCTGGATAGCGCCAATATTGACGATGTAAAGGCTGCTATAGAATTGGGGGTTATTGACGGAGTGACAACCAACCCGTCTTTAATTGCCAAGGAAAAGAAGGATATTAAAGCAGTAATTACTACTATAGCCGGACTTGTGGAAGGGCCGGTCAGTGCGGAAGTGATAAGTACTGAGTACGCTGCGATGCTTGTGGAGGCCAGAGAGTTAGCCGGCATTGCTCCTAATATTGTTATAAAGGTGCCAATGAATGCCGAAGGTTTAAAAACGGTAAAAAGTTTAAGCCGCGAAGGCATTAAAACCAATGTTACCCTTGTCTTTTCCGCGAATCAGGCGCTGTTGGCGGCAAGAGCCGGTGCTACATATGTAAGTCCGTTTGTCGGACGTCTTGACGATATCAGTTTTGACGGAATTCAGCTTATAAAAGAAATTGCTGATATTTTTGCCATACACGGTATTGAAACGGAAATTATTGCTGCCAGCATCCGTCATCCGATGCATGTGACGCAAGCGGCGCTGGCTGGCTCGAATATTGCAACCGTACCGCTGAAAGTTTTGCAGGCATCTCTGGTACACCCGCTTACCGATGCGGGAATCAAGCGCTTTTTGGAAGATTGGAAGAACGCCAATAAATAGGTATAGTTCTATACTTTGAGGTTGCAAAGCAACTCAAAGGTTTTCTTTTTATTACTATTGTTTAGGGAGTGGAAGAAATGGATCGAGAGTTAGCACTAGAATTTGTCAGGGTAACGGAAGCCGCTGCCATTGCCAGTGGGCGTTGGATGGGACGAGGCGATAAGATTGCGGCAGATCAGGCGGCCGTTGACGCTATGCGCAGTACGTTTGATACGGTAAACATCAGTGGAACTGTAGTGATTGGCGAAGGCGAAATGGATGAGGCTCCTATGCTGTATATTGGAGAGAAAGTAGGCGCTGGCGGTCTGGAAGTGGATATTGCTGTTGACCCTCTCGAAGGAACTAATCTTGTGGCGAAAGGACTTCCTGGATCGATTGCTGTACTTGCTATAGCTCCGAAACTTTTGCATGCTCCTGATATGTATATGGAGAAAATTTGCGTAGGGCCTAAAGCAGCCGGTAAAATAGATATCAACGCGCCAGTAAAACAAAACCTTAAAGCTGTGGCGAGTGGGCTTGATCGTAAAATAGAAGATCTTGTAGTTGTCATTTTAGACCGTCCGCGCCATGAAAAAATGATTCAAGAGGTACGCGAAGCGGGAGCGAGAATTCGTTTGATTACTGACGGTGATGTTTCACCGGCGATAAGCGCGGCAGTAGAGGGAACCGGAATTCACATGTTAATTGGCACAGGCGGCGCGCCGGAAGGCGTTATCACGGCTGCGGCCTTAAAATGCCTTGGCGGCGATATGCAGGCCAAGCTATTTCCAGAAAATGACGCTGAAGTTGAAAGGGCTAGGCAAATGGGTGTTCATGACATCAATAAAGTACTGACGATTGATGATCTTGTTCAAGGTGATGATGTTATGTTTGCCGCTACCGCCATAACAGAAAGTGATTTACTGCGAGGTGTTAAATATTTTGGCGGTGGAGCCAGGACCCATTCGATTGTCATGAGATATAAAACTGGTACCGTTCGTTTTGTGGATGCCATTCATGCTTTTGACCGCAAAAAATTATATACAAAACAGTGCTAGTACAGGAATGAAAATGGGCAGTCTTCTCGTTAGCGAGGAGGCTGCTTTTATATTGTAGACCCGAGTATACCGATAGTAGGGGAAGGCTATACTAGAAATAGTTAAAGTAAGGGTTTGAGGTGATCATGACCTATATTTTGGCTGGTTTGATGGCTTCGTTGAGTTTTTTGTTAAACCGTTTCGCGCTGCGCTATTTTGGGGTAAATGCCATAATCACCTATGGACCGGTTCTGGAAGAAAGTTTAAAAAGTTTGCCGGCCTATTTTCTTGGAGCAAATATCTTTCTTATTCACGCGATATTCGGTTGTTGTGAAGGGCTGTACGACTTTTTTTCAGGCCGTAACCGTGTGCTGGCAGCGATTGCAAGTATCTGTGGTCACTCTGCTTTCGGGGCGGTTACGGTTACCGTATTGCTGGCATCTGATAACCTGGAGGCAGGTATTGCTGCAGCCATTCTTGTTCATGTAGCATGGAATATTGTGGCCGTGATTATTTCGAAAAGAAAGGGTAATATATGAAAATCAACTATAGCTGTGACTGCTGCGGTGAGGATATCGACACATTAGAAGTGGATGAGCTTGATGAAGATAAATTAGGGTTTAGTTGTCTTACCGTTAAAGAACGGGAAAGTATTTTAAAATATGACTCGTTGTCTAACTCGTTACAGGTGCTGTCTCTTTGTGATCAATGCATTGAGGAATTGGGATTAGCCGAGGAAATTGCGCCTTTAGAACGAGGGTTTATTCACTGAGAAGGACGGATTTTTCTTAAATTAATGATAAACCCTTAGAACGACGTAGAATTACTAAGAAAATTGTGTTACAATGTGAACGTCGAAAAAAATAATAGATTAAGTAGGAGGCCTGGCTTAGCCTGGCATAGATAAAGGGCTTTATTAAATAAAGCCCTATTTGGCATGGGGTGCTTATGAAAGATTTACTTAATACGGTACTACGAGATGGATATTTTGCCAAAGCGGCTTCGGTGTTAAGCGCTCAAAAAGGGCAAAGCTTACTTTATGGAATCACTGGGACGCAAAAGACGGTCTTGTTAGCCGCTGCCCAAACAGAAGTTTCTCGCCCGATGATTGTTATAGCAGCGGGAAGGGAAGCGTCCGAGCAGCTAAAAGCGGATTTAGCGACTTTGTTGCCTAAAACCACTATTATGGAGTTACCGGCTCAGGACATCATTACTTTTTCCGCCGCCGCAAAAAGTGTGGAGCTTGCTGCCCGGCGTATGGACGTACTCAGCCGTGTGGTGAGCGGGGAGAACATAATAATTATAGCCGGTGTGGAAGCGATTGCCCAAAGGGTAATACCCAAACAGGACTTTATTAATAACCGGCTTACTTTAGTAAATGGGCACCAAGTTATTCGAGATCAGTTGCTGAACGGTTTGGTGAGATTTGGCTATGAGCGGGTGGACCAAGTGGAAAGCCGCGGTCAGTTTAGTGTCCGGGGCGGAATTATCGATATTTACGCGGTTAACCGGGAGTTGCCGGTGCGTCTGGAATTGTTTGGCGATGAAATAGATTCGCTTAGGGAGTTTGAGCCAGATACCCAGCGGTCAAGGGAAAATATAAGCTATGCGGATATTATGCCGCTCGCTGAGCCGGAAACGGCGAGCGGGAGGCAGTCGGTACTGTCCTATTTGCCTGAGAATGCTGCCGTGATTTTTGATGAACCGGCCCGAATCAGAGAGCAATTGGGGAAACTGGTGAAAGAAAATCCGGAACTTAAACGCCATGTAATTGATTGGTCGGAATTAGTTAAAGTGGCAAGCCCGTATAAAATGGTGTATATGTCCCTCTTGCTGCAAAAAATTCCGGGGACAGAGCCAACGGAAGTGATTAGTCTTGTTGCTAAAGGCGTCGCTCCTTATCATCGGCAAATGGAAATGTTCTTAGAAGATGTAAAGAATTGGCAAAGCCGGGATTATCAAGTTGTAATTTTTATGTCTAACAGCGAGAAGGCCGCTGCACTGAAGGATAACCTGCGGCAGGAAGGAATAGTAGCTGCGATTTCTGGAGTGGCCGGTAGTGAAGTGCACTGCGTAACGATCACGGTGGGGCTTCTTACTGCCGGTTTCGAATTACCCCAGTCCCGCCTGGTGCTGTTAACCGAACGGGATATTTTCGGAAGACAGAAAAAAGCGCGTGTATCAAAGGGGGATCGGGAGCGGCAAATTACCTATTTTCGTGATATTAATATCGGGGATTATGTGGTCCACCTTACACATGGCATAGGAAAATATGTAGGGGTAGAGACACTGGAAGTTGCCGGGGTACATAAGGACTATTTGCTTATCCGTTATGCAGGTGAGGATAAGCTTTATGTGCCTACCGATCAGGTGCAGCTTCTGCAAAAATATATCGGAGCCGAGGGAGACGTGCCCCGCCTTCATCGCATGGGAGGCAGCGACTGGTTAAAAGTTAAAACCAAGGCAAAAGCAGCGGCCACAGATTTGGCCAAAGAGCTTATTGAGCTTTATGCGCAGCGCCAAGTACTGGAAGGTTTTGCTTTTCCGCCTGATACACCGTGGCAGCGCGAATTTGAGGATGCTTTTTCTTTTGAAGAAACTCCGGATCAATTGACGGCAATAAAGGAAATCAAGGCGGATATGGAACGAAGTTTGCCGATGGACCGGCTGCTTTGCGGCGACGTAGGGTTTGGCAAAACGGAAGTGGCACTCCGCGCGGCATTTAAAGCCATTATGGGCGGCAAACAAGTAGCAGTGCTCGTCCCGACCACAGTGTTGGCGCAGCAACATTACCAAACGTTTACTACTCGAATGGAACATTTTTTGCCGACTGTTGAAGTAATCAGTCGGTTTCGCAGCCCGAAAGAGCAAAAGGAAACAGCGCTCAGAGTGGCGAGCGGACAGACCGACATTCTTATCGGGACCCACCGCATTTTGAACAGTGATATCGTGTTTAAGGACCTCGGTCTATTAATTGTAGATGAGGAACAGCGGTTTGGTGTGGCACAAAAAGAGAAGCTAAAGACCTGGCGGGCTAATGTAGATGTGCTTACTCTATCGGCTACGCCGATACCTCGTACGTTGCACATGTCTCTGGTTGGACTAAGGGATATGAGTATCATTGAAACACCGCCGGAAGACAGATTGCCGGTACAAACTTACGTTGTAGAGCATCGGGAAGAAATTATTGTCGATGCGATCCGGCGGGAGATAAAACGGGGCGGTCAGGTATACTTTGTATATAACCGGGTGCAAAGCATTGATCGTATGGCCCAGCGGTTGGGTGAGCTTATACCGGAACTTAGATGGAAAGTAGCTCACGGGCAGATGCCGGAAGAATTGTTAGAGCGGGCGATGGTGGAATTCTATGAAGGTCATTATGATGTGCTAGTATGCACAAGCATTATTGAAAATGGACTGGATGTGCCAAACGCCAATACTATCGTAGTTTACGATGCCGACCGGTTTGGCTTATCGCAGTTGTATCAAATGCGGGGACGGGTAGGCCGTTCCAATCGCTTGGCCTATGCCTACTTTACGTATCGTCCGGAAAAAGTGCTGTCGGAAGTAGCCGAAAAACGGTTACAGGCCATCAAGGAATTTGCCGAACTGGGTGCCGGATTTAAAATAGCGATGAGGGATTTGGAAATTAGAGGAACGGGTAATTTGCTTGGATCGCAACAGCACGGGCATATTGTTAATGTTGGGTTTGAAATGTATTGCCGTCTGCTCGATGAGGCCGTGGAGGAACTCAAAGAAGGAAAGGTCGTAACCGCACCGCCGGAACCGATTTTGGAATTAAATATTGATGCGTATCTGGATGGTGACTATATTGGCGATGCCATGCATAAAATTGAAATATACCAACGGATTGCTGCTATTCGTGTGGAGGAACATGTTCAGGAAATACTTGACGAACTTATTGATCGTTTTGGCGAGCCAACCCAACCGGTATTAAACCTTTTGACGGTAGCTCGGTATAAAAATTTGATGC
The DNA here is from genome assembly GCA_017889725.1 of Bacillota bacterium. GTDB lineage: Bacteria > Bacillota > Negativicutes > Sporomusales > CTSoil-080 > CTSoil-081. The sequence continues at coordinate 35,156 of JAGGAE010000001.1, forward strand.
GTAAAATTGGCGGAAAGTCTTTAATTCAACATAAAGATCATATCGAAATTTCGGTTGGGGAGCAGCCCAACATTCATGTAGAGAATCTTTTGAAACTGAAAGAAAAGCATCCGTCGCGAATCAGTATTATTCCTGGGCCGCCCCAACTTATCCGGCTGCGGACAGCCAGCCTCGGAGCGAGCTTGTTTAAGTGGATAACCAATCTTCTAAATGCGTTAGCGGGTCAAAATTCTGTGTTGTAATTCCAGATTGCGGCAGTTGGCAAAATGAATAAAAGCTCATGTACGGATATATACTATCACTGAAGAAATGTCAGAAACTGTAGAAAAGGGGGGATACTGGTGAAAGCGACTGGTATAGTTAGACGGATTGATGATTTAGGCAGAGTAGTCATACCGAAAGAAATTCGACGTACTTTGCGGATTCGCGAAGGGGACCCGTTAGAGATATATGTTGACCGCGAAGGCGAGGTGATTTTAAAGAAATACTCTCCAGTCGGAGAACTAGGAGACTTCGCAAAAGAGTATGCTGATTCTCTGTATGAGGCTATAGGCCATGTTATATTGATTGCTGACCGGGATAATGTGGTAGCAGTTGCTGGTGCTTCGAAAAAGGAATTTTTAAGTAAACCGTTAGGCCCTGCAGTAGAAAAGGTGATGGAAGAGCGGAAATCGGTCTTAATTAATAATCCGGGTGAATATAAACATTGCAAGGGGTGTGCCGCAGAATGTGAAGAAGACGAGGTTTGCAAGTTCACGGCAGAAGTTATTTCACCCATAATTGTAGAAGGAGATGCAATTGGTGCGGTAATCATCTGCTCAAAAGAACCGGGAGTACAAATGGGCGATATGGAACTAAAGCTAGCTGATACTGCTGCAGGATTTCTGGCAAAACAAATGTCCCAATAGCGTTTTAAAAAGTAGCGGAGTTTTGGCCGCTACTTTTCTGTTTATGTACGATATGTTGGATGTCAGTATACGTGTAACATTGCTGGAAAGTGTTTTAAGTATTAGTATATTTTGTTATAATATAATGTGCACTTTCATTAGAGGGGTTTGCAATTTAACTGCTTGAGCAGGATAAGTCAATTGCGAGAGGAATGACTACATATTGAGTAGAGATACATTTTTAAAAGGCGCATTAATATTGACGGTGGCAGGCATTGTCGTTAAACTGATCGGATCGGTGAACCGCATACTGTTGTCGAGGCTTTTAGGTGGAGAAGGAATTGGCTTATACCAGATGGCGTATCCGATTTATTTGTTGGCGCTTAGTGTTTCGTCCGCTGGAATTCCGGTCGCTATTTCAATTATTGTCGCTGAAAAAATTGCTTTAGGAGATTATCGTGGGGCCAGTAGGGTGTTCCGCATATCTCTTGTGGTATTAGCTGCTACCGGTCTTTTATTTACTTTTCTATTGTATTTTGGGGCGGGATGGCTGGTAGAGAATCATATTGTACGTGATCCGCGCGCTTACTATGCTATTGCGGTGCTGGCACCGGCCATTTTCTTTGTTACCATACTCTCCAGTTATCGTGGGTACTTTCAGGGCTTGCAGATGATGACGCCCACGGCGGTGTCGCAGATTGTGGAACAGTTTTTCCGGGTTGTTACAATGATCTTGTTTGCGTATCTGTTATTGCCGCGAGGAATCGAATTTGGGGCTGCAGGAGCTAGTTTTGGAGCAGCACCGGGAGCGGCAGCCGGACTTTTGGTGCTTATCTATTTTTACTGGCGTGGAAAATCCGGTTTTCAGCACCAGATGAATCATCAGCCGCTCATAAATCAGGAATCCGGAGTTAGTATTATAACGCGTATTGTTCGTTTGGCTTTACCGGTGTCATTGGCGAATATCATGTTGCCGGTAGTATCAAGTATTGATTTAATTATTGTTCCGCAAAGGCTGGAAGCCGCCGGTTTTAGTGTAGAACATGCTACGGAACTTTTTGGCTATTTAACGGGAATGGCTGTACCTTTAGTGAATTTGCCAACCATTTTAACGGCATCCCTTGCGGCCAGTCTTGTTCCTGCCGTATCGGAAGCCTTTACGCTGAACAATTCGCAAAAGGTTGTGCAACGGACCAAAACCGCTATGCGCATATCGAACCTGATAACTATTCCGGCTTTTGTTGGAATGTGGCTGTTAGCGGAACCGATTTCACTCCTGTTGTACAGTACCCCGAATGCAGGCACGTCCATTGCTGTTATGTCGATAGGGGTGTTTCTGCTGGGCATCCACCAAGTTTCAACCGGTGTGCTTCAGGGGCTTGGTCATACCGCGATACCAGTTGTTAACATGGCGATTTCAGCCGTGGTCAAGATAATAATGAGTTGGATATTAACCGCGATGCCGGAGTTTGGGATAAAAGGCGCCGCTTGGGCGACGAACGCGGACTTTGGCGTAGCAGCGATATTGAACATGTATTTTGTGTATCGTTATGTTGGCTTTGCTATGGATATCAAGGATACTTTGCGGGCTTTCTTCGCCGCAGCCGTTATGGGGGGAGCTGTGCTTCTTACGTATGACGCGGCTATGGTGAAATTACTGCACAACAGTCTGGCTACCTTAGTTTCTATCGTCGTAGGAGGGGCAATATATGGTGCTGTATTGCTGTTAGTAGGTGGAGTCAGTGCCCGGGATATAGAACGTATTCCAAGGGTTGGGGCAAAGCTTGCTAGTATTCTTCGTGCAGTGGGCATACTTAGGAGGTAATTATGGCAGAAATTATAATTGTGGGCCTAGGGCCAGGCCCCTTTCATTTAATCACACTGGAGACCTATGAACTTTTAAAGAGCACTCCCAAATTACTGCTCCGTACAGAAAAACATCCGGCCGTCAGCGGGCTGAAAGATAGAAACATATCCTTTTCAACTTATGATGCGATGTACAAGCGGTATGCTTCTTTTAAGGAAGTATATCAGGCTATTGCAGTTGACTGCATTAAAGAGGCAGAGCGGTGCGGGAAGGTAGTATATGCCGTTCCGGGCAGTCCGGCTGTAGCGGAACAAACTGTAGCTCTTATCCGGGAAAAGGGTGAGGCTGCCGGTGTTACCATTACGGTCATACCGGGAATGAGTTTTTTGGATCTCTTGTATGTCCGGCTTGGGGTTGATCCTATAAGAGGGGTGACGGTAGTTGATGCCGCTGATATAGAAACACTGCCGGAAGATTTGGATACCGCTCTGGTAGTTACCCAGGTATATAACCGGCAGGTTGCTTCTGATGCCAAACTAAGTTTAATGGAGTATTATCCGGATGACTTTGAAGTGGTGGTTGTACGCAATTTAGGTCTGCCTGATGAGACGATACTAAATCTTCCGTTGTACGAGCTAGATCGGGCAGAGACCATAGATCATCTGACAAGCGTGTATATTCCCGCCAAGAAGCTTAAGCAACGTACTTTTTCTTTTCAACCGCTGGTTGATGTTATGGCTAAACTTCGTTCTCCCGGTGGCTGTATTTGGGATATTGAACAAACCCATCTCACCCTCCGGCACAACTTTATCGAGGAAGTGTATGAAGTTATTGAAGCCATTGAACTGGAAGATTCAAAAACACTTTGTGAAGAACTGGGCGATGTGCTCCTGCAAATTGTTTTTCATGCCCGGATGGCGGAAGAAGACGGAAAGTTTAGCATGCAGGACGTTATAGACGGAGTAACGGAAAAACTGGTGCGCCGCCATCCTCATGTGTTTGGCGATATTAGTGTACGGGATGCGGCACAAGTCGTTTTGAACTGGGAGGATATAAAGAAACAGGAAAAAGGGGCGGAACGCCCCGGGGTGCTTGACGGCGTTCCTCAAGGGTTGCCAAGCCTTATGCGATCCAATAAACTTCAAACAAAAGCGGCTAAAGTTGGCTTTGACTGGAATAGTATCGACCCAATATGGGACAAAATACAAGAAGAACTGCAAGAACTAAAGGAGGTGGCGGGAGAAGACAGTGCTGCTGCCGAAATGGAACTGGGCGATGTGTTGTTTAGTGTGGTTAATTTGGCCAGGTTTTTGGGCCTCGAACCGGAAACCGCCCTGACAGCCACTAATAATAAGTTTATTCGGCGGTTTAATTATATCCAGGATCAAGTAAAATTGCAGAAGAAAAAATGGGAAGATTTTACTCTTGATGAGCTGGATGTTTTATGGAATGAGGCAAAACTTTTGGAAAAAGCTTAAAAATAGGGTTAATCAGTTATTTTTGACAATCTTTTGCGGCGTAAAGGAGGAATAAATCGAACAGTAGCGAATAATGCTAAAAGTAACCAATTATAGTAGGGAGGAAAGATTGTGAATAAAACTGAATTGGTGGCTAGTGTTGCTGATAAGGCCGGCCTAACCAAAAAAGACGCAGAAAAGGCTATTAACGCTTTGTTTACCAGTGTTGAAGAAGCTCTTGCTCAAAACGACAAAGTTCAAATTATTGGGTTTGGTACTTTTGAAGTGAAAGAGCGCCAGGAACGTAAGGGTCGTAACCCGCAAACAGGAGAAGAAATCACTATTGAGGCGTCAAAAACTCCGGTATTTAAAGCCGGTAAAGGTCTCAAGGATAGCGTTAACAAGTAATTATATAAAAATAAAAATAAAAACCGGGTTATCTCCCGGTTTTTATTTACATTAAAAGCATTTATTTTTTATCCGGCGGAGGAGTAATATGGCTGGGCATATATTGATTGTTGATGATGAGGCCTCAATTCGGGAATTAGTTAAGTTTAACTTAGTAAAGGCTGGCTATGAAGTGAGTGAAGCGGCTGACGGATTAGCGGTACTTAGCATGGCAAAGGCACGGCCCGAATTAATTATTCTCGATCTTATGCTGCCAGGCATGGATGGTTTGGAAGTCTGCCGGGCGCTAAAAGGGGATCGAACTACCGCGGGCATTCCGATTATTATGCTAACGGCACGGGATGAAGAATTTGATAAAGTAGTTGGTCTTGAACTGGGCGCGGATGACTATCTTACTAAGCCGTTTAGCCCACGTGAACTGGTGGCCAGGGTTAAGGCGGTACTCAGGCGTAGCCGGCAAACCGCTCTTCCCGAAGGGGAACTGATTATAGGACGGTTACGATTAAATTTTAGCCGCTATGATGTTTTTCTGGGGGAAGAAAAGCTTGAGCTAACACCTAAGGAATATGAACTGTTAAAACTATTAGTAACCAATACGGGCAAGGTATTTACCAGAGAACAACTCCTGGAAAAAGTATGGGGTTATGAATATTTTGGTGATACGCGTACTGTTGATGTCCATATTCGACATTTACGGGCAAAACTCGAGCCGGAGGCGGCGGTAGCCGATTCCATTGAAACAGTAAGAGGGGTTGGATATCGTTTTCGCGACAGCTAAGATATTTGTATAAATTCCACCGAATAATATTTCCTAAAGGGGAATGGTGTTCAGGCGGGATTTTTTTTATGCTCAAAAATAATTTACAATGTGGTAACTTTGGGTTATCAGCGGTATTTTTGATTAATGTAGTATTCATAGTAGTTGAAGGCCTATTGTAATGCTGCATTTTTGTATGAGGACACTTTTTTAGGTTTTAAAAAATTCACTGAAACACCTGAAACAATCTTTTAAAACATGAAATGCTTTATAAAGCTCGGACTAAAAATTGATTTGCTATTAAAACCGCAATAAACTCCTGACGAGGGGGTTTATTGCTAGAACAAAGCTGTGAGCTGATACCCAAATTATTTGAGCTAGATGCCTTATTATTAGTAATTTCGCAATTTATTTACCTATGTGGATTTTTATAAAAGAACATATCTCATTCATTGCCTGTCGGCATTCCGGAATGAAAGAAGGCATAAGTGCAAAGCAATGCATCATTCCTTTTCCAACATGTAACGTAATATCGACGCCCGCGGCTTTCGCTTTTTCGGCAAACCGGGTCGAGTCATCGAGGAGAGTCTCATCGTCGCCCACCTGGATAAGTATGGGCGGAAGCCCGTGAAGATCACCATAAAGCGGAGATATCCACGGAAAGCAGGGGTCATTATCTCCTACATAATATTTACTGCAAACGGTTGACATCCCCTTTGGGGCCAGGCAGACATCAGCGTTTGTTCGGTTGGATTCCCCGGTTTGTTTTAGATCGGTCCAGGGAGAAAGAGCTACCGCGGCTGCTGGGAGGGGGATGCCTTGATCCCGGAGAGCAAGTAGAGTGGCTAAACATAAGCCACCGCCAGCGGATTCGCCAACAATCATAATATTGGAAGGTGAAACACCTTTAGCCAGCAACCAGCGATAGGCGGTCACCGAATCATCCAGTGCCGCCGGAAACGGGTGTTCAGGCGCCAAACGGTGTTCAAACAGCAGTATACTTACACCGCTGCCTTTGGCAATCCTGGAGACGATTTTCCGGTGATCCCGGCACGATCCGCTGACATACGCGCCGCCAATACAATAATGTATCACTTTGTCTTTTGCCGCTCCGGCGGGAATAATCCACTCCGCCGGGAGGCCATCAACGGTGACAGGCGATACTTCGACTCCTTCCGGCAGCTTTTTGCCGAACAAGCTAGTGGCTTTTTCGCATTCCAAGCGAAACTGGGGTATCGATGTATTGAAATTCCATGCCGGCCTTTCTTTCCTGTGCCGCAAAAAATAAGTAAACAAACGACTACGCAAACTTGGCATTTTTTATTCTCCTATCTTTTCTATTTGTTTTTTTCGTAAACCCCTGGAAAAACACTTTAATTTGTTGAAGGGACTTCCTCGATAAACATGCCCATAAGAATATTAGCGTCCGGAGCTTTAAATTTCGCACCTTGTATTGCATTATAGATTGCGAGGCCGTTCAACGATGTCCAGAAAACCACGGACATATCCTTCGCATCGTATTTTTTGAATGTACCGTCTTTCTGACCGGCGGTTACAATCCGGGTAAATACTTCGTGCAACAAAGCTCTCTTCTTGACAATTTCTTTAGCCTCATCCGGGATGGCTTCAAATATGGCCGCCTGATTAATAAGCAGATAATAATAAGCAGTATCCTTATTTTCATCAAATCCTTGAAGGCTCTTTTCTATTGCCAGCTTAACTTTTTCAAGGGGGCTTAATGGAAGGCGCTCTAAAGCCAGTACTGCTGCGATCATCTTGTCATATGCATCGCGAAGAAGTTCAACAAAAATCTCCTCTTTAGACTTGTAATAATGATATAATAGGCCTTGCGAAATATTGGAAGCCGTAGATATATCCGTAATTTTCGTTGCTGCAAGCCCCTTGCTAGCAAATAGCTTTAATGCGTTAGAGCGTATTTGTTCTCTGCGCACATCCTTGATTTCCTCATTTAGTTCCTTATTCCTTGGCGACATATATACCCCTTTATTGATTGAAATTTTATTCAACTAAATTATAATTATACTTATAAAATATGTCAAGATTATAGCTGTCAATTGTGTGTCCATTGCTCGACGAACGAATGAAAAGAATTGGTGGATGTGTGTCCCGTTAGCTAATTGTGTAAATAAAATGTGACCCAAGGCTATACTGCCCCTTAGATTGTAGGACACTTTTAGGATAATATGCATTAAACAATGCTAACTTTGAATGTTTATAAATAGGCAGTGGAGCAGGGAATTTAAGCATACGAGCATGTTTAAAGCGTAAAAATTAACAGAATCCTAACATTGGCTTAACAACGGCTCTCATGAACCTATGGTATAGTGCAATAAGAACCCGGGGGAGGGCTGAGGGTATGGAATGTAAAATTCAGGCAAGAAAATTAAAACTTTTTTATGGCGATTCTCTTGCCCTAAAAAAAATTTCAATTGATATTCATAATAATTCTATATTGGCGCTTATAGGACCGTCTGGCTGCGGTAAATCGACGTTTCTTAGGACGCTTAACCGGATGAATGATTTGATACCCAATGTTAAAATTGAAGGCGAAATATTTCTCGACGGTGTCGATATATATAAACCCGACACCGATGTTGTCATGCTGCGAAAACGGGTAGGAATGGTTTTTCAAAGACCCAATCCGTTTCCTATGTCGATTTTTGAAAACGTAGCCTATGGACCGCGAGTTCACGGTATAAGCAAGAAAGCTGAATTGGTGGAAATTGTGGAAAAAAGTCTCACCGGGGCAGCGTTATGGGATGAAGTGAAAGACCGGATCAATGATTCTGCCTTGGGCCTTTCCGGTGGACAGCAGCAACGGCTTTGTATTGCCCGGCTTTTAGCGGTGGAACCTGAAGTATTATTAATGGATGAACCATGTTCCGCGCTTGATCCTATATCGACAATGAAGATTGAAGAACTGGTTACGGAGATTAAATCTCAATATACCATTATTATGGTGACCCATAATATGCAGCAAGCGGCGAGAGTGTCAGATTATACCGGATTTTTCTTAAACGGTGAGCTGGTAGAGTATGATAAAACGGATGCCATGTTTACCAGACCTAATGACAAACGGACGGAAGATTATATAACAGGACGATTCGGATAAGGGAAAGGAGGATCGCCAGTGGTTACGAGGCAAAGTTATGACCAGGAGCTGGAGAATTTACGCCGGGATCTTATTGGCATGGGTGAAATGGTTAACAGCGCTATTCAGAATGCCGTTGACGCGCTAAAAAAGCAGGATAAACAATTAGCCCAAGCGGTTATGCAGGGCGACGATGTGATTGATAAAATGGAAGTGGATATCGAAGATAAATGTATGCTGCTAATAGCCCGGCAGCAGCCGTTGGCCCGTGATCTAAGAATTATCGGCACTGGTCTTAAGATTACGACCGACTTAGAAAGAATGGGCGATCATGCCTATGATATTGCCAAATGCACATTTAAAATGGAGGGCCAGCCGCTCCTTAAGCCATTGGTAGATATACCGCGCATGGCGGCTATGGGGCAGGATATGCTAAAACAGGCACTGGCCGCCTATGTTTCGCTGGATACTACGCTGGCGGAGAAAATATGTCAGGCGGATGACGAAGTCGATAACCTGTACCACCAGGTCTTCCGGGAACTTTTGACTTTTATGATGGAAGATCCGCATACCATTACGCAAGCCACACAGCTAATTTTTGTGGCCCGTTATCTTGAACGGATTGCCGATCATGCGACTAATATTGCTGAGTGGACTATCTACTTAGTTACCGGTGAGCGGCGGAGAAAAAGCCAATAAAAAAGGAGAGTGCGCACAGCGTCTTGACTGTGCGCACTCTCCTTTTTTATATTTTCGTGCCCGGGGTCAAGGGAAGGCGGACGATAAAGGTAGTACTTACACCGACTTCGCTTTTGGCTTCGATGGAGCCGTTGAACATTTCGACAATATATTTAACAATCGCCAGGCCTAGTCCTGTACCGCCGGTACTTCTAGTGCGGGAGCGTTCCACGCGGTAAAAACGGTCAAAAATGCGGGGAAGGTCGGAAGCCGGAATGCCCATGCCTGAGTTAGTAATGGTAAAAACAGCATCTTTGTCTTTCTGGCTCCAGGAAAGTCGAATGGTGCCGCTTTGTGGCGTATATTTGACGGCATTATCGAGGAGATTGATAAACACTTGCTTCAGCCAATCGGCATTCGCCAGAACGGAAAGCGGCGACGGGGGGGCCTCTACGGTAAGGGTAAGCTCTTTTTGCCGCCATTGCAAGGCTAGATCATTGATTGCCTGAGAAACCAAGGGGTCAAGGCTGAGAACTTCTGTTTTAACGTTTATACGGTAATTCTGGGCGTCCAGCTTGGCGATTTGCAGGAGGTCCTTTACCAGCCGGTTCATACGATGAGCTTCCGCCTGAATAATCCGGACGAATTTAGTACTTAATTCCTGATCTTCTATTGCCCCATCCAGCAGGGTTTCAGCGAAGCCGAGAATGCCTGTCAGTGGGGTGGCTAGTTCATGGGAAGCATTGGCAATAAAGTCGGCTTGGTGTTCCTGGATTTCTTTTAAGGCGGTTATGTCGTGAAATACGGCTAGTACGGCACTTACTTGACAATCACTGCTGATAATAGGGGATAGTGAGACAAGAAAAGCGTGACGGTTTCCGTTATTTTCGAATTTTAGGTCGATGGAACGCTTTTCCTTTGTTTCTACGGCTTGCTGGAAGGCTGTATTAAATAACCCATTGCCAATAATTTGAACATTATGCAGTCTGAGCATGTCCGGCGTTATGGAAAAGGTGTCTTTCGCCGCCTGGTTATAGTCTAGCATATGCCCATAGCGGTCTAAGAGCAAAATGGAGCTGTTGGTATTTTGCAGAATGAGTTCTAACTTACGTTTTTCCTCGGTAATTTCATTAATTTTTTCCTCCAGATTTGCGGTTAAATTGTTAAGCGTCCGGGCTAGGACGTCAAGTTCATCGCCGGTATGCAAATGAACGCGGGTGGATAAGTTTCCTTCGGAAATTTCCTGGGCGGTGACAGTGATGCTTTCCAGCGGTGCGGTATACCGTTTGGCGATATGATTACTGATAAAAATGGCCAATAAGGAAGCAACTAAAAAGGAGATGATCAGCGCGGAACGAATTTCGGCAAAGCCTTGGTTGACATGCGTTAGTGTAGTGGCTAGACGCAGTACGCCAATCGTTGCGGAATTATGGCGAATAGGGGTAGCAACATACAGCAAGTTTTCGCCAAGGGTAGTGCTAAACCGGATGGACGTACCCTGCCCTTTCTCTACGGCATCTATTAGTTCAGGCCGGGTACTGTGATTTTCCATTAGGCCCGGGTTTTCCCAGGAATCGGCGATTACAGTCCCGTCTAAAGCAATGACACTAATGCGAATATCCGTATTTGCAGAAATGGTTTTGATAGTATTGTCGAGCGCGGCTTTGGTATTTGGCTGGTCATATTGACCTGCCAGAAGTTTTTCTGTAATTTCAGACTGTATTAAAAGCTGGGAGGTTAAGCTGGTAAGCGTGTGCTGGTAGAAAAAGTGTAAAATATAAGCGCCTAATAAAAGCAGGGTAATCAGGATTAAGCTCAGATACGAAAACATCAGACGGTTACGTATTCCCCATTTAAACATTATAATTTCCTCCTGGTAATAGGTGTAGCACAAGGCGGATAAAATATATATATTCATCATAATCAAATTCTGGAGATAATTCTATATTTAAGTTAAATTTAACGCTGTATTAACCTTGGTTAACCGATTCGTAACAGGTAAGGCTTGGCAATATGGTAGGATAATACTGAGATAAACAAATATGAGGTGAGCATATGTCTGCCGAAGGACTTCATGTTTTGCTGGTGTCAGCTTCCGTTGGTTCTGGTCATGACCAGGCTGCGAAAGCTGTCGCGGCGGGAATTGAACGGTGGTGCCCTGCGGCCCGGGTGGAAATAGTAGATTTTATGGGGCTGGAAAATTCCTATGTTAACACCGTGCTTAAAGAAGCGTACTTAAAGGTAATTGATGTTTCGCCGAATTTGTATGACTTAGTATATCGCTGGACTCAGATGCCCAGGCGGTACATACCGGTGCAGAGTCTGGTGGCAAGGGCTATGAAACGGGCCATGTTGCGGCTCTACCGACAGTATTCTCCGGATTTGGTCATTTGTACGCATCCGTTTCCTCTTAGTGCGGCGGCATATCTAAAAAAAACATATAAACTCCAGGTGCCGCTTGTTGGGGTGATGACCGATTTTTCCGTGCATCCTCTATGGGTAAGTCGTGAGGTAACTTCTTATTTTGTAGCTACCAAGGCTATGCGGCAAGAACTGATAACACAGGGAATAGCTCCGTGGCGGATTCACGCAACCGGTATTCCTATCCAGCCAAGTTTTAGTGAAGTTGTGGATGGAAAGAAGGTTAGGAAAGAGTTGGGGCTAGACCCCTCGTTATCTACGGTGCTTTTTATGGGAGGTGGCCTAGGGCTGGGGCCGATAGATGAGGCGGTAAAAGCGATAAGTCAGATAAGCCGCCTGCAAATGATTGTAGTGGCCGGAAAAAATGAGGCTCTGAAAAAAAGACTTGATATAGTGGCGCGGTTTTCAGACCAGCGAATGGCGGTGGTTGGCTATACCAAACGCATCGGAGAACTTATGGCTGCCGCCGATGTGCTAGTGACAAAACCCGGGGCGCTTACCCTTAGTGAAGCCATGGCTTGTGGTTTGCCAATGGTGCTTTACAGCACCCTCCCTGGTCAGGAAATGGAGAATGCCAGCTTCTGCGTGAACCACGGGGCGGCAGTGCAGGTAGAGGATATGGAGGCTTTGCCGGGGGTAATAAGCCATTTGTTACGTAGACCGGAAAAGCTGGCCGCCTTGAAGCGAAGCTCTGAAGCACTAGGACGAAAGGATTCGGCGGATAGCGTTGCTAAAGTCATCTATGAACTAATGAAAACCCGGCTAGTTGCCGGTGTTTAGGTAGATGGGCGAAAAGGTGGGAAGGACGATGGGGCTTCATATCGTAAATTCCAGTCTTTTAATAGGCGGAGGCCTTAAACTTTTGTTACAGCCGGCGGGTCTGTTTCAGGGATTGATAGATCGACCGGGAGTGGTACATCCATTTTGTAACCGGCAGGCTCTGGTTATTCTCAGAAATGACGGTTATAAGAATATGGCCGCTTTTTTTGAGCAATACCTGCCGGAACTTAACAGAGGTGTATATTGGGCGGACGATGGATGGAAAAATGTCGGCCATTACTTAGAAGCTGGGACGAGAAAAGGACTTTGGCGGTTCCCTAATGCTATCGACGATTTCCGGGAATATTTTGGCCGGGCGCTGCAGCATGTTCGTAGGGGGGATTGGCGGAAAGCAACCTTTTTTCTTGGGGCGGCTGCGCATTTGGTGCAAGATGTATGCGTACCTCAACATGCCTGTGGTAAACTTCTGTCAGGACATCGTCAGTATGAAGCCTGGGTAGGACAGAATTATCCGAGATTTGCCGTTAGTTCCACAGGAATATATGGAGGAAAAACGGTTGCGCACTCTTTATTGATAAAAAATGCGGAAGTTGCTGCCAATTTCTTGAGCTGGGTAGGGAAAGACGCCTCACGGGAAGCGTATTCAAAAGCGACCGCGGTGTTGTTAGAGAGGGCTCAAAGGACCACAGCCGGTCTGTTCTTACAATTTTATCAGGCAACCGGTGTGGGCGTTAAAGCGGCTTAATATATAGGGGGAGGTGCTTAGGCTATCATGCAGTTTGTGATGGATACGATTAGTAGCGGAAAAGAAGATGATGGAAAGCAAGATATGCTGTTGTATGAACTAAAGAATATATTAGACAATAAAAGTATCAGAACGGTATTTCAGCCAATAGTATCTCTGACGGATGCCGCGGTTATTGGGTATGAAGCGCTTAGCCGCGGCCCGGAGGGATCGCCTTTGGAATGGCCTAATATTTTATTTAAGACCGCTAATGAGTATGAGCTTACCTGGGAACTGGAATACCTATGCCGCTGTAAAGCGCTGGTTAAGGCGCAAGAGATGCATTTGCCGGGGATGGTATTTATCAATATAGATCCCCGTGTTATTCACGACAGCCGGTTCCAGAAGGGGTTGACTAAAGAATTTCTTGCCGAACATGGTTTGGATGCGACAAAGGTTATTTTTGAAATAACGGAAAAGACAGCGATCGAAGACTATAAAAATTTTCGTAAGGTGCTCGATATTTATACCAGCCAAGGTTATAAAATCGCCATTGACGATACTGGAGCAGGATATTCCGGGTTAAGCCTCTTAGCGCAGACTTCGCCGCATTACATTAAAATCGATATGGAACTGGTGCGTAATATTGATAAGGATGGACTGAAACAGGCCATGCTCAAAGCACTCAATGATTTTGCGGTGATGACCAACAGCAAAATTATAGCAGAGGGAATCGAAACCATTGATGAATTGGCAACGCTGATTGATTTGGGTATTCCTTATGGTCAGGGGTATTTTTTACAAAAACCGGCTCAGGGATTTTTGGATATTACCCCGGATGCGCGTCAGTTTATTAGCAGTAGAAATGATCAAAAAAAACGGGAGTTGTTTCATACGTCTCTTACTATTCCGATTGGTGAAATTGCCAGGCATGATCCTTGTTTTTCGCCGGAGGTGTTAGGATATAAGGCTTTGGAGTATTTTAATGCCAATCGCAATGTACATGGAATTCCGGTAGTGAAAGACGGCAAGCCGGTAGGACTGCTTATGAAAAATAAATTTCTGGCCAACCTTGCGACCCAGTATGGGGTGGCTGTTTACATGAACCGGACGATTGGTCTGTTGATGGACCATAAGCCGTTAATTGTAGAATATGACACACCGTTGGAGCAAGTTTCTAAATCGGCAGTAACCCGTGAAGCGGATGATATCTATGACTACATCATTATTGTCAGAGGTGGCCAATATTATGGCATGACTACCGTTAAGCAACTTTTGATACAGACTTCCCAACTGGAGTTGAATCGAGCGAAACACTCCAATCCGCTTACGGGTTTGCCTGGTAACATGGTGATTGAGCAAAGGCTTAAGCATTGTCTGACGGAAAATACGGAGTTTGCGGTATTATACTTTGATTTAGATAATTTTAAGGCTTATAATGACGTTTATGGCTTTGAAAACGGTGATAAAATATTATGTGCTACGGCTGAGCTTCTTCAAAATGAGCTGCGCAGGCTAGCTGTTCCCGGAGTCTTTCTGGGCCATATTGGCGGCGATGACTTTATTGCAGTTGTTAATACTCTGGAAGTTACAGCCTTTTGTCAAGCTATCATCCGGAGTTTTGACGAAAGGATTAGGGATTTTTTTACTGAGCAGGACAAACGGCAAGGTTTTATCGTCACAAAAAATCGGCATGGTGTGGTAGAAAAATATCCTTTAACGAGTCTTTCTATAGCAGTAGTCACCAATAAGAACCGCACTTATAAGAATCCCGAAGAAATAGGGGAAGCGGCAGTTTTACTTAAAAAACATTGTAAAATGACGTGGGAAAGTTGCTTTGAAATTGCGTAGTTTACTTAAATATTTATAAAACTTGCAGTGTGATTCATATAACCTTAGCGAAAGTTAACGGCTTCGTTAGGGTTATTTTCATTTTGAAATTTAGAGAATAATACGCCGGATTTTGTCTAGCAGCAGAAGGACTAAGGTCCTATAGGTGACATAAAAAAATGAGAGTACTGTCTCAAGGAATTTGCAGGAAATGACGGAATAGTAATACATGGAGAAGAAGAGAAGGATGCGAGGTAACAGAGTGAATTACAGTCAGGTAAAATATGCTATTGGCGCCATACTGGCTGCGGTAGCGTTAGTTATATTTAATTAGCAAATAGAAAAAAGACATAAACAAAAAGACGGATGTGTACGTTGGGCTAAAAAGGAGGCTATGGAGAACTTGGTTCCCTTTAGCCTTCTTTCTATTTGTACAATATAAAAGCCGTTGAAGAGCGGAGACTTTATCAAAAACGAATGTGAAGACTACTAATCAATTTATAGGGTGAAGTAAGATTTTTGGTCGTTGGTGGATTGAGGAGGTGGTCATTAACTTTTTCCGGTCTATCCCTATTTTTACAAAATTTTAATGACTTCTTGCTGGATTTACAAAAAATAGAAGGAATTTTGTAGTAAAATGTCAAATTAATTTTCAGTACAAAATCTAATTAAAGTGATAAAGATAGCTGGTACAAATAATTAATTATATAAATTAAATTAGTTATTTGTAATTATTAATGGAATGTATTAGCTGAAATAATGAATATCGAGCGTTTGAAAAACGATCAAGGGAAATATGGATAGTATCATGTATTTTGCGGAAGAGCGCGGTGTAACCAGGGGGAAAAGGCTATGAGTTTTGCTTCAAAGTATCATAATAAACCATTTTTTAACCCTAAAACGACCCAATATGCTATGTTGGACTTTTTCTTGTTTTTTGGCGCTGTGAGTATTTATGGGATTTATCTATTTATGGATCTCCCAGCAGGCAACTATCAAGCAGCTATCCTCCTTATGCTGGTATTACTCCTC
Source organism: Bacillota bacterium (assembly GCA_017889725.1). Classification (GTDB taxonomy): domain Bacteria; phylum Bacillota; class Negativicutes; order Sporomusales; family CTSoil-080; genus CTSoil-081. Next base: position 51,049 of record JAGGAE010000001.1, read on the forward strand.
AGTGCCTATCCCAAAAGAAAAACGCCGATAGCTTATTGCTTCGTGATTCCCGCCCTTATTATTCATCACGGACTCCTTATTGCTATGCACTCCATGCCTTTTATAAAACCGGAACACATTACTCTTCTCATTTTTTTTGCCGGAGTGCTATACGCACCTTCTCTGCCTGACTTTTTCATTCCCATTCTTGCCTCGGCATCTCTTGCTTTTCATTTTGTTTTATATGACACAGAGGCGGAGGCGGCCGTGGTGGTAGGGAAAATACTCGGTGTCATTTTGTTAGCGGTCTTTGTCGTTATGTATGCCCAGGTAATACGAAGAGTAACAAAAGAACGGGATCATTTCTATCACGCCAGTATCCTAGATTCCCTTACGGGTCTGTATAATTTTACCTATATATCAGAAGTCGCCCAGCAATGGCTTGATGTTAGAAAAAATTTCACGATATTATTTATTGATCTGGATAACTTTAAAAATATGAATGATACTTATGGACACATGGCGGGTAATCAGATGCTGATCCAGTTTGCCCGCAATCTGGAAGAAGTAGTAGATAAAAACACTGTAATCGGAAGGTTAGGCGGCGATGAATTTGTCTTACTGTTAACCGGGGATAACAAGGAACAACCGTCGGTTGAAGAGATAGTCAAAGAGCTAAGCAGTAAAAAATATATTACGGATTCCAAGCTGATCCCCATACCTCTTGAGTTTTCTTATGGTATCGCGGAGCCGGGGGAAAAATCCACCGCTAATGTCGAAGAACTCTTCCGGTCAGCCGACAAAGCCATGTATTGCAACAAATTTTTACGAAATACCAACTGGTATTCGGAAACCGATGAAATCGGTATGGACAAGTGTTTTCAGGTGCTTATGAAAGTCTTGACGGAAAAAGATATGTATACCTATGTGCATTCCTTACATGTTGCCCAGTACAGTGCTTTATTGGCAGAAAAGATCGGTCTATCCCCTGATAACGTTGAAGATTTTCGCCTCGCAGGATTATTGCACGACATTGGTAAATTGGCGATTCCCAGTGAAATATTGCGCAAGCCTGATAAACTGAGTGATTATGAATACGGTGTGATAAAGCACCACGTTGTAAACGGACTTAACCTATTAAAGCAAAATAACATCAGTGATATTGTCCGTGACGCTATCGCCCATCATCACGAACACTATAATGGCAATGGTTATCCCTACGGCTGCTCTGGAGAAAAAATTCCTCTTGCTGGCCGCATTTTGGCGATTGCTGATGCGTACTCGGCGATGGTGGTAAAAAGATTATATCGGGAACAAAGTTCTCGAAAGGAAGCTTTACATGAATTAACACGTAATAAAAATATCCAGTTTGATCCGAAACTTGTCGATATCTTTCTTACTCTTTTCGATGTAGAAACGGAGTAAAAGTGACTTGAACTCCCTTTTACTTTCAGACCAGATTCATTACGAAAAAAAGCAGCTTCAACCCCATATTATACAAGGGGTGAGGCTGCTTTTTGCAAATCTAACAGATAGTAACATATACGGTTTGATGGGGGAGGGGCAGATGGCAGGCAAAGGTAGACAAGGGAAATTAACTTAAACGTAACAATGCCTTAACACAGAGCTTGTGAAGAAAAATTATAATGATGTTGTACATAAAAATAATTAGGGGGGCATCCTAAGTGAAAATTTTTAAAAAAACGAAAATCGCGGCGATTTTGTCTGCTTTAGTGTTAACAGCGGGGGTACTGGGGGGCTGCGGTAGCAGCGGCTCAGACAAACCGGCGGCGTCGGAAGATATTCAAGGCACGGTTACGGCATCCGGTTCTACAGCTCTTTTGCCACTGTTAAAACCAGCGCAGGAAGAATTCCAGAAAAAGTATAGCAAAGTTACGGTAAATATAGCCGGTGGCGGATCTTTTACCGGTATGAATCAAGTAGCCTCCGGCGCAGTCAATATCGGGAACTCCGATGTAGTTCTTCCTAGTGAGTTAAAAGATAAAGGGCTTGTAGATCATCAGGTGGCGATTGCTCCTTTTGTATTTGTTGTTAATCCTAGTGTTACGGTAGATAATCTTACTCAGCAGCAATATGTAGATATTCTTACGGGAAAGATAACTAACTGGAAAGAAGTTGGTGGCAAGGATGAGAAAATCACTCTTGTACACCGTGCAAAATCTTCCGGGTCCCGGGCGACTATTGCCGACATTGTTCTAAAAGGCGTTGCCTTTACTGACAACGCGGTTATCCAAGATTCCAACGGCGCTGTACGGGCGGGTATCGCCAGTACTCCCGGTGCGATTGGTTACATTGATGCCGCTTATGTGGATAACACGGTAAAACCGGTAGCGTACAATGGTGTAAAGTATACTCCGGAAAATGTTTTGAACAAAACCTACCCAGTATATACATTTGAACATATGTACACCAAAGGTGAAGCTACTGGTGCGGTTAAAGCCTTTATTGAGTACGTCATGAGTAAAGATTTCCAAGAAAGCTTTGTTGAAAAGAATGGATTTTTACCTATAACGAAAATGAAATAAAACCCCCCTTCCTTCTATGTAAATAAAAATGGGTCGTCGGCATTGGTTGTTTAGCCAAAGCCGATAGCCCATTTTTATTTGGATTAATGGTTGGTTGGAGTCGTAAGAGGGAACCGGCGCTGCTTGCTTACGGATCTTGTTTTTATCAACGAAGAACAGTACAAGGCGATAAAAAGCACCATAAATAGGGCTGATATACGGTACATGGTTGCATAGCTGGTACTAGCAGCTACGAGGCCTAATAATACAGTTCCGAGAGCAAAGCCTAAATCAACAAAGGATAAAAAGGTTCCATTAGCAGCTCCTAGCCGGTCGATAGGTGAGCGGTTGATAGCCCAGGCTAATAGCGATGGCTGAACGGCACCAAATCCAAGGCCGTAACATAGGGAGGCTATAATCAGGTCGTAAATGGTGTGTGTATAGGATAAGAAAAGGAGACCAATTATCATAAAGATAGTACCCGGTAAGATTATGACGGCATGCCCCTTTGTATCAAACAATTTTCCGGCATAGGGCCGACTTATTATTACCGTTATGACAAAACCAACAAAGAATACCCATATAGTATCCAGTTGGATTTCATTTCCGAAGAGGGCAATGAAACTCATTATGCCACTATAAATAATGGAATGAATGAAACACAGAAAGGAAGGGAATACGGCCCTTTTTTCAAATAGACTGGAAGCAAGCGAACTAAAACAAAGTTTAGATCCCGCTTTTTTTGTAGTAGAGGCTGTTAGCAAGGTTTTAAGGGAGAACATATTACCAATTAATATTAGCGTGGTAGAAGCCGTTAATGTAACTTGAAAGTTATAATTTCTCATTAGCCAAATTCCGATAGCGGCCGAAAGCGAAGTTGCAAGGATAATGGATAAGCTGTAATAGCCAGTCCCTTCTCCCCGGCGAAGGGAGGGTACATTATCGGAAATGACAGTAGCAAGCATTGTTGAGGCTATTCCCCAGCCAATGCCGTGAAACAGCCGCAAAGTCAAAATGATATTTGTGGTAGACACGAAAAAAAACGAAATGTTTAAGAAAAACAAGAAACAAAAACCCATTATAAGTAGCGGACGCCTGCCTATTATATCGGCTGCGTTCCCTGAGAAGGAGCGAGTAATAAGTGCGGAAATGGCAATTAGACTAAAGGAAAGACTCGCACTCAAAGCTGTTCCGCCGAGTTGGTAAATATAAAGAGGGAATGTTGGAACCAACATTTGAAAACCTAAATAGACCGAAAAATTGGCGATAATAAGAAATGTGTAATTTAAAGTCCATAATCGGGGATGTTTTTTTGTTTGGGCTGATGTGTTCAAGGTTATTCATCCTTTACTCTTGTAGAAGATTCTTTGCGCAGGTTGAAAACGAATTTATCTAAAACGCGGTCAAATATCGCAAGCTCTTCGGCGGAAATACCATTCAAAACTTGGGCTTGGAGATCCTCAATGGCTTGAAGCCAGATGGGGACAGTTTTCTTGGCTTTATCTGTTAATGCTACTTTTATTTTACGTTTGTCGTCAGGATCAGGGATTCGGGATATCCAACCCGACAGTTCCATGTTATAAAGCGATTTTGAAATACTTGGTGGTTCAATGGCCAGTTGTTCAGCAATCTTCACTTGCGTTGACTCTCCGTAAAAAAGTAGGTGAGCTATAATGGGCCATTGGCTACTTGCAAGCCCGGTACTATATATTTTTTCGAGTAATTTTTTAGCATGGGACCTGCCTAAGATATTGATTCGATGAAAACGATAGGTTCTCATATTGCACCTCGTTAATTAGTTTCCTTACTAACTATTTTACGCCTAAATACTTGTAATGTAAATCAATCGACAAGATTTTAGGAATAGGAAGTAGTAAAGTTTAGAGCCAGCGGAAAAATTTAACGTGAAATTTACAAGGCATTAACAATAATAGACGGATAGGTCTCTATAATAAAGGTAAGAGTTTTAATAGGAGATGAGCCGTTTGCCGACTATAACAATTCGTTCCCATAAGCTAAAGTTGGTGTATGATCGCTATGTGCGTTATCTGTTGTTTGGGTGTGCGTTTTTAATGACGTTTATTATTTTATCTATTATCGTTTTTGTTGGTCAGCAAGGGTTACTTACCTTTACCCAGGTTAATCCGGCGGAGTTTTTTATGCATGCAAAATGGGACCCTGGCGAGGGGAACTTCGGGGCGCTAAGTTTTATCATAGGAACGTTACTAACAACAATTTTGGCGATATTGCTGGGAGCGCCGCTGGGGCTGGCTGGAGCCGTATTTATGGCAAAGATAGCACCGCCGTGGCTTCGGGAGGTTATGCGCCCGGCCACCGATCTGTATGTAGCTATTCCGTCGGTGGTATATGGCTTTATTGGTTTAACCATAATTGTTCCGTTTATGCGGCAGTACCTTCACGCTGGGACAGGGTTTGGTTTACTTACTACGGCGGTGATTTTAGCGGTGATGATCCTGCCTACGATTATTAGTATTTCAGAGGATGCTCTGCGAGCGGTTCCCAGGTCGTTGGAGGAGGCTAGTCTGGCGTTGGGGGCAACAAGGTGGCAAACGGTTAGAAAGGTATTGTTGCCGGCGGCCATGCCGGGAATATTAACTTCCATTGTGCTGGCTATGGCGCGGGCGGTAGGAGAAACCATGGCGGTGCAAATGGTTATCGGCAACACGCCTCAACTGGTTACCTCCTTGTTTACTCCTACTGCAACTTTGACCAGTGAAATTGTCATTGAAATGGGTAATACCCCTTTTGGTTCGGCGTGGGGCAATTCCTTATTTTTAATGGCATTGGTGCTGCTTTTGATGTCCTTGGCAATGATTGTAATTATCCGCAGACTGGGACAAGGGAGGATGGCCTAAATGTCGTCGCGCATATCTGATAAAATTGCTACTGCGGTAGCCTGGTTGGCAGCTTTTGCAATTCTAGGAATTTTGGCATCTTTTTTGCTCTATATGCTTTATAAAGGAATACCGGTATTAAGCCGGCAATTTATTACCGGGATGCCTAGCGATATTCGCGCCGGGGGCGGTGTTGGACCGGAATTGTTTAATTCGTTCTATATCTTATTCTTATCTATGGTTGTATCGTTTCCGGTGGCCTTGGGTGCAGGTATTTATTTAGCTGAGTATGCCAGGAAGAGCCGGGTAACTGATCTCATCCGGCTAAGTACGGAGAGTTTGGCTACCGTACCTTCTATCGTTTTGGGACTTTTTGGAATGATTGTCTTTATTAATTATATGGGATTGGGAATTACCATATTAAGCGGGGCACTGACCCTTTCTTTGCTCAATATACCGGTGTTGGTGCGGGTTACGGAGGAATCTCTCCGAACGGTACCTGGCTATTACCGTGAAGCGAGCTTGGCGCTTGGAGCGACGAAATGGCAAACTATTTGGAGGGTTGTTTTACCGAATGCTTTACCCGGACTTATTACGGGCATTACGTTGACGGCCGGAAGGGCTATGGGAGAAACTGCGATACTAATTTTTACGGCGGGGACAACGGTATCGCGCCAGTTGGGGGATTTTGACGTGTTTGCAGCCGGGGAAACGTTGGCGGTACATTTGTGGTACGTCATGGGGATCGGGCTGGTGCCTGATCGTTTGGATATCGCCAATGGGATTGGTGCGCTCCTTATTATTACCATCTTGCTATTTAACCTGGCCTTTACGATACCGGGCCGAATATTGCAAAAAAGAATGACCGGCTCACAGCATTAAAATATACGGGGTTGTAATACTTTTTTGTTAAAAAAGTGATAAAGGGGCTGTGAATCACTTAGATATAAGTAATTCACAGCCCCTTTTATATTTTAAACAAAACGTAACAAATAGTTAATATTGCATTGCTTTCGATGTGCTATTATATAGAAAAATAAAGGAAATATACGAGGAAACATTTTGTTAAAAGGGAGCAAAGCAATGCGTGCATGTCTGATAACGGTATGGCGGAAACTAAGTGAAATAGCGGCTGCTTTTGGGAAACAGTTACAATCAATCAGTGTACGGATGACGTTATTTACTGTGTTGTCGTGTGCCATACCTATGTGCCTGGCAGGCTGGTATTTTACCGACCAAATGGCGAACCGCCTTATACAAACGGCGCTGGATCGCAATGATAAGGTGGCGGAACGGGCGGCCGGAGATTTGAGTAGTTCGATTCGTAGTAAAATGAATTTCCTCACAGTAATGAGCAGCAAAGAGGAGCTAAGGCAGCTTGACTCTGCGAAAGCCGGGATATTCTTAAAACAATTGCAGCCCTTTTATGGGGGGAATGATGTTTTATTTTTTGCCAACAGGGAAGGACAGCAGATGGCACGTACGGATGGAAAAACCGGCGTTAGTATTGCGGACCGCAGCTATTTTACGGAAGCTCTTAAAAGTGCACCAACCTTCTCCGACCCTTTGGCTAATGAAGGTACAGGGGGCTTGTCTCTGGTAGGGGCAGTACCGGTTTATGGGGAGAAAAATAGGGTTGTTGGTGTGCTGGGGGCCTATGTAACGATGGAAGGCATGTCCAACATTGTAGAGCAGATATTGTCACAAAATCCGGGATATATAATAAAAGTAATTAACAAACAAAAGGTGCCAGTGATTGATCAGGCGGATGTAAATGCCGTTTTAAACCATCAGGTTATGGAAGGAGAGTTTTATCGGGAGGCGGTAGAAAAAGAATCGGGCAATTGCGTTGGGTTTTTTCGTGGGCAAGAGTATTTGATATCGTATCGGCCAGTCGGTGGAACAGAGTGGCTGATAATTACATTTTACCCGAAAGCAGCGGTGCTTAATGAAGCGTACGGTATGGTTGTGCGCAGTATTCTGGTAATGGCCGCTCTAATTCTACTGGTTTCGGTTATAGGATTTCTTAATGTCCGACGAGCTTTATCCTCTCTCAGGTATTTAGACATAGGAGCCAGAAGAGTCGCTAGCGGGGATTTAACTTATGAGCTTTCCATCAGTACGAGGGATGAAATCGGTCATGTTTCCGGCGCTTTTAATTGTATGACCGATAGTTTACGGCAGTTGGTAAGCTCGGTTAAACAATCTGTGGTTTTGATGGCGGATGCGTCTTGCAAGGTGAACGAGGCGGCTGAACAGTCCAGTTCTGTTGCGGGTAAAGTTGTATACGCTATTCGTGAGATGGCGGAAAAGATAGCAGGGCAGAGTGAGGAAACAAGTGCTACTGAAATTTTGTTGTGTGACTTGGTTTCGACAAGTAGTAAGGTTTCAAACAGTATTAATGAGGTTTCCGTTGCAACCGGGCAGGCGGGATCCGTAGTGGTAGAAGGCGAAAAAGTGGTAGATCAAACAGTGAATAAAATGCAGCAGCTTAAAGAAGGGGTGACGGCTTGCGCGGCTAAGATAAAATTTTTAGACCGTAGTGCGTTGGAAATCGGGGATATAAGCGGAATGATTACCGGTATTGCCAAGCAAACGAATTTGCTAGCGTTAAATGCGGCGATTGAAGCAGCCCGGGCGGGGGAGAGCGGAAAAGGCTTCGCGGTCGTGGCGGATGAGGTTAGGATGTTAGCGGAACAATCGGCTGAGTCTGCAAAAGGGATTACTATGCTGATTAAAAATATACAAACAGAAACAGCGGCGCTGGTGGCCGCTGTTGAGGAAAGTTTTATTCAGGCTGAACAAGGTGCAGTAGTTGCTTCCGGGCTGAAAACAATGTTTAGCCAGATTGTCCAGGCGATTGAACATGTAGACGACCAGGCGGGAACTATTAGTCAGCAGACGGAAAAACAGATGGGAGTTTGTCAGGCGGCGCTTGCTGCGGTAGCAAAAATTAATCGTCTGTCCGGGGAAAATAGTGCCAGTACCCAGGAAATTGTTGCAGCCTGCGAAGAGCAGGCTGCAACAAGTCAAAACATCACCAAATCGCTTCTAGAACTGGATAATATGGCTAATCAACTGCAACAGAGTGTTACTCGTTTTCGGGGGTAGGTTCATTGGTTTTTACGATAAGCGTGGGGCAGGATGCGTAGTGAACTACGTGATTGCTTACGCTGCCGAGAAGAAAGCCGGCGAAACTGTTTAAGCCGCGGCGTCCCATGACAATTAGGGAGTAGTTTTCTTTATAGGCGATTTCAACAGTGACTTTTCCGGGAGGTCCATATTCCATACGGGTATTGATTTTGCCGGAATAATCCGGTAAGGCTGCCAGGGTTTTTTCCAGTACCAATTCCCCGCCCTTTTCGATGTTGTTGAGAATGGAACGAGGCAGCGTAACGGATTCGGATACGCTGAAAGTCGGCATATCATAATAGTTTTGAATGATGTGCAGTAAGGTAATTTCACTGTCAAACTTTTCGCCGAGTGTTAGAGCATATTTCGCGGCCTTCAGAGCCATAGCTGAACCGTCGGTGGGAACTAAAATTTTTGTTAACATGAAAATCCCTCCCATTAGTCAATAGTTAACTATTCGATTTTTCTTTTTACATATCCTGCCTTCCAAGGTTAATTACTAATGTAGTGCTGCATGGAAAATCGGAATGAGTATTCTAAAAAACAGAACTGCGCGAAAATTTGTTACCCTAAATGGAAATAAGTGATTGAGACTAAAGAAAAACGCAGTCAGTTCGGATGCCCGAGTGACTGCGTTTTTCTTTAGTAAACCAGCTAGGAGGGCGGGATTTCTTCAAATAGAGTGAGTAATTCCTGGCGGTTGTTAACATCAAGTTTTTGGTAGATGTTTCGAGTATGATATTTTACCGTGTTGGCGGAGATATTTAATGCCTCACTGATAAATTTACCGCTGCGTCCTTTTAAGATGAGATGCAAAACGGCTTTTTCCCGTTCGGTTAATATTTTCGGTACTTTGGGAGAGGGGAGAAAAATGGTAGGTTCAGGTTTTGCTTGCGGGGAGGCAGGCTTCGGTTCGGAATCCAAAAGGGTTTGCCAGCCGGAAAAAGTTTCGGATTTGTCCTGAAAAATGAAAACAAGTAAAACGGATAGTATCCCGGCAATGAGGGATAGATTTCCCAAACTTATTCCCCCGGATATAAGACTTGCTATTCCAGGGACAAGCTGATTGCCTACCCAAATAGAGACGGTTGTTAAGAAAAGGCCAAAGGCGCATACTGCTGCCGGACGTGTGGAAAACTGGGCGAAATAGGGGAAAATCAGCCAGGTGTACATGTCGAATAAAGCCAGACCGGCTTGAAGCAATAAAAAGGATAACGGGGCGAAGGTATCTCCCTGGGAGGAGAAAAGCAAAAAGCCGGTGGATAGTAGAGGCAAAACCGGTTTGTAGATATACCGTAAATCAAGGTTTTGGTATTTGTATAGGAAATAGCCGGCAATCAGGCAGGCGATACAGTAGGCAGTGTTAGAAAAGACGAACATATCGACAAAGGACTGATTGAGACTAATGATGGTGAACATGGTGCCACCAATCGGATAAAGCGATAAAATGAGTAATGTAAGTTTTACAGGAAACGGATTTGTGGAGTCTGTTTGGGCGAACCCGGTAGAAGGAAGGTTTGTACATAGACGGATTTGGTGAAATAGCAGTACCAGAGAAATGAGGGGGAAAACAGAAACAAAGAATAATCCTACATAGGGATTGATCATTCCGCCAAGAATGGTAACTGTTCCGGCGATAACCATGGAAAAAGCAAAAGAGAGGCTGAGTTTCTGGATACCCAAAAAGCTGAAGGTTTGCATCCAGGCGACCATAAAAGGAGCCTCTGCGATCCCGCTAATGGCGGCAAGTATAGTAACTGTTGCGGGGGTGATTACAAAGGTATTGGCAAGAACGGCGGTCAGAAGAGGACAGGCGGCAAGCAGTATCGCCGAGCCCGTCAGCAGATGTTTTTTGTCAAAGGTAGTTTTAAGGCGAATTATTTTCGACAAGGTAAAGTATGTAACCCAAGCGGCTAGCATAAACCAATAAAAGGCGCTGTCCGGACTCGCGTGCCACAATTCGGTAAAAGGAAAAAGGAGAGGTCCTTGTAAATAAAATAGCCAAAGCCAACTGATAATGAGGCCAAACCCAATACTGCGAGTGTACATGGACATGCCACCTCCTGCCAAAATTGGTTCGAAATTTGAAGCGGTTAATTTTGATACAATTTTTTGATTTAGTTATAAAAAAGCTGCCTATTGAAATTGAGAAAATCAATTGCAACCTGGCAGTCATAGATAGTATCCTTAGACCCATGGCTTTGCGCCCTTATTTTTCAATAAGTTTGCCCTATGAAGTTATTTAAATTGTATCATTCGACAGAAAAAACAGCTATCCTTTTGAAGATGCTGTTTTTATTATAGGTTGCGTCTAAAGCATGTGTGTTAAACGCATGCGCTTAGGTTTCGGCTATAATTTTTCCGGTTGCGCTTAAGTCGTAACCGCCCATACCGGCAATTTCATTATGAAAACTGGCTGATTTGAGTATGGATAAGAGTGCCTGGAAGGGCGGTTTGGCAGTGTCCTCTTTGCGGATAACCAGGTCGTAGCGTTCTTTTTGCAGCGGGACAAAGTCAATGCCCTGGACTTGAAGGGCCGCCTTTTCTATGCCAATACCGACATCGGCCATTCCTCTGGCAACAGAACTGGCTACAGCTAAATGACTCATTTCTTCATCCTGGTATCCCTGAATGCTTTGGTGATCTATGCCCAGCAGGCGGAGTTTTTCGTCAAGCAGCACTCGGGCACCCGAGCCAGGTTCGCGGTTGACAAATTTTACTTCAGGCCTGGTTAGATCTTCCCAGCCTTGGATGGCCTTCGGGTTGCCGTTGGCTACGTAAAAGCCTTCCTGGCGGTAGGCCAGGTTAATGATTACAGTACGGTGACCGGGCAGAATACGGCGGATGTAAGGAATGTTATAGCTATCTGTATCCGAGTCCCACAAATGGGTGGTGACGGCGTTGGCAGTGCCTCGGTATAGGGCTAGTAGCCCGTCTAGGCTGCCGCTGTGGTTGCGAAGAAAGGGTACATGAGGCATCTGTCTTTCTAAGTGGCGGGTTAAAATGTCGAGGATAATATCCTGTCCGCAAAGGATGATTCCATCAAGGGGAGAGGTCTGAACCGGTGAGGTGAATTCGTTTGGCGACGAGACCATCCCAGTGCCCTTGGAAATTTTTATATAGTTTTCCAGGTCGGGTGATTCCACGCGTACTTTGCGTCCTATGTGATAGGCTGGAAGATCGCCGCGTTTAATCATTTCGTAAACTGTGAAGCGGGAAATTTTTAATATTTTTGCTACTTCCTCCGGCGTATAGGAAACAGTTTCGTTCATAGCAACACCTCATTATTTCATTCAATCCCGGGTCATTCCAGAAGGTAACTAAAATCAATTAATTTATTGTAAGACTGCCTTGCAAAAAGATAACTGTAAATAGTATAATAACATCATATTAAGTAAGCTTGGTTTTGTTTGTTCGTGTTAGTTGGAATTTATTTTTGCACTTGCTTGTACTACTATTAATTGTAATTTCTTGACCATGATGTGTCAACTAACATAGTGACAGGGACTATGTCGGTTGGCTTTTGTTATTATTACAGTGGATTAAGGAGGAAGAGAAGAAGTGAAAAAGTGGTTATCTTTGGTTATGGTAGTGGCAATTTTTGCACTGGCAGGTTGCGGTGGGGTTAAGGAACAGGAGCAGCCGCAGGCAAAAATCGAACTAAATGTTTCGGCTGCCGTCAGTATGAAAGATGCTTTAACTGAAATTCAAAAAAATTATCAGGCAAAGAACCCCAATGTAACACTGGTATATAACCTGGGAGCTTCCGGAACGTTGGCAAAACAAATTGAAGAAGGCGCTCCGGCAGACATTTTTATTTCGGCTGCAACCAAACAGATGGATGATTTAGCAGCCAAGAATTTAGTTGATAAAGCTTCTATCAAAAATCTTTTGGAGAATAAGTTAGTATTGATTACCGGAAAGGACTCGACGCTACCGATACATGCGTTTGAAGATTTGGTGTCAGATAAGGTCACGAAATTCGCAATGGGGGAACCTTCCGTTGTTCCTGCAGGGCAGTATGCGCAAGAAGCATTGAATAAGCTTGGTATTTGGACAACTGTCCAGGCCAAAGCGGTACAGGGGAAAGATGTGCGCACGGTGCTTGCCTATGTGGAGACTGGAAATGTGGAAGCGGGGATTGTGTATAAAACGGATGCCGCCAGCAGTGATAAGGTGAAGATCGTGGCTACTGCCGCTGACGGGACACACAAACCTATTGTATATCCGGCAGCTGTTTTGGCAGGCGCTAAAGACAAAAAGGCGGCCGCTGACTTCCTGCTTTATTTAACAGGGCCGGAAAGTAAAGCTATCTTTGAAAAGTATGGATTTACCGTAAGTAACTAATGTAAAGCCTGCCAATAAAAGGAGAACACGGATGATTGAGTGGCAGCCAGTGTTTTTGTCTATAAAAGTTGCAGTTATGTCTTTACTTATTGTCTCCGTGATTGGAACCGGGAGTGCTTACGCTATGCGTAGATGGGATTTTCCGGCTAAGGCGGGATTGGAAGCTATTTTTACATTACCGTTGGTATTACCGCCGGTAGTGACAGGCTTTTTGCTCTTACTTCTTGTTGGTAAACATGGACCTATAGGGCATGTGCTTGGTGAGTGGTTCCAAATCCAAATTGTATTTACGCCGTATGCCGCCATCCTTGCCGGTGCAGTTGTAGCCTTTCCTCTTATGTATCAGAGTGCCAAAGCCGCTTTCTGCGGGGTGGATTATCAGTTGGAGGATGCCGCTAGGACGCTTGGGGCTGGTGAATGGAGAGTGTTTTGGACGGTGACTCTGCCGTTGGCCTGGCCAGGGTTTGTTGCCGGCTTGGTGTTGTCATTCGCCAGGGCTTTGGGGGAATTTGGGGCGACGATCATGGTAGCGGGAAATATCCCAGGAAAAACGCAAACATTGCCGTTGGCTATTTATTTTGCCGCTGAGTCAAATGATCTTACTAAAGCTGGTCTTTATGTGCTGATTATCAGTGTGATTACCTTTTTATCGGTTTATTGGCTCAATGTTTGGACAAAAAGAAAGATCAAGACGTCTGATTACAGGAGGATGTTTTGATGCTGACGGTTAACATTACAAAAGGTTTGGCTGATTTTACATTACGTCTCAAGTTTTCTGTGGAAAATAATATTTTAGTGCTGTTTGGTCCTTCAGGATGCGGAAAAACAACTACGTTGCGCTGCATTGCGGGGTTGATGAACCCGGATGAAGGAACGATAACTTTTGGTCAAAAGGTTTTCTTTTCCCAGACTGATAGAACTTCTGTGCCGCCCAAAGATAGAAAGATCGGGTATATGTTTCAGGATTACGCGCTCTTTCCTCATCTTAATGTTGAGAGTAATATCTGGTATGGGGCAACGAAAAAGTGTAGCAATTCCAATCGAAATTTTGAAAATCTGGTAGACTTATTGAAAATCGGGCGTCTTATCAAACGTCCCATCCACCAGCTTTCTGGCGGTGAGAAACAGCGAGTGGCATTAGCTCGTGCGCTAATGGCAGAACCTAATTTATTGCTTTTGGACGAACCTTTCTCGGCGCTGGATATGGAAACCCGGCTGGAATTACGAGGCGAATTAAAAAGAATTCAGGCGGTATCATCTATCCCTTTTGTGTTGGTGACGCATGATATACAGGAAGCGAGGGCTATGGCGGATAAGGTGCTGTTTCTTAATCAGGGGCAGGAAGTGGCACCGCCAGTCTATTGGAACGAGTGCCAGTGCAAATAGGATAAGGTTTTATAAGGTGAATAATTCGACTGCTGCTAATGTGTTAAGGCAATAGCGGCAGTCGAATTATTTATAAGCGGAAGAAGACGAATGGTTTTGGTCATTTGCGCCAATAGTATAACAATGGGCTATAAGTGGCCGTTACGGTGGGGAATTTCTGGACACTGTTCTTAAGGCAGTGTATAATAGTCAGACCACTATTTTTAAGGGGTGGGTTTAGCTACTATATATTTTGGGGTTTATTTGAACTAAGGGAGCGGTGTCGATGGACAAATCAAAAGCGATGGGGACGGAAAAGGTTTCGTCTTTATTATGGAAGTTTTCTGTTCCAGCTATTTTTGCTATGCTGGTTAATGCTTTGTATAATGTGGTGGACAGTATCTTTGTAGGCCGTGGTGTGGGCGAAATCGGTCTTACGGCTGTGACGATTGCCTTTCCGCTTATGATGGTGTTAATGGCGGTTGGTATGTTGCTGGGGATGGGGTCGGCCACGCTGATTTCTATTCGTTTGGGTGAAAATAATAAGAAAGCGGCGGAACTTATTTTAGGCAATGCCTTTGCCTTGATTCTGATATTGGTTATAACTCTCACCGCCGGGGCGTTATTTTTTTTGGATCCCATTTTGATTATACTGGGGGCTACGCCGGAGGTCTTACCCTATGCCCGGGATTTCAGCCAGATTATCTTGGGTGGCAGCTTGTTTATGCATATTGCGTTTGGTATGAATGGGGCTATCCGAGCGCAAGGTGACCAGAAGACCGCTGTAAAAACGATGCTGATTTCGGCTGTATTGAACATGATTCTAAATCCACTGTTCATAGTCGGATTTCATCTGGGAATTCGCGGTTCTGCTCTGGCTACGGTGGTTGCTCAGGCTGTTGCCGCTATCTGGGTTCTTGTTTATTTTGTCCGGGGTATGGGTACTCTAAAGCTGAATCGCCAGTGTTTTGGGCTAAAAGCGGATATTGCATTAAGTATTGTTAAGATTGGTATGCCTATGTTTTTAATGCAGTTTACCAATAGTTTAGTAATGGTTATTGTTAATTATCAGATAATGGCTCATGGCGGTCAAATCGCTATTGCCGCATACGGCGTTATCAATCGCGTGTTTATGCTGACGTTGATGCCGGTATTGGGTATAATGCAGGGGGCACAGCCGATTATTGGTTATAACTTCGGGGCTAAACAGTTTAGCCGGGTACTTACTACCTTGAAACTGGCTACTTTGACAACTACTGCTTGTTGTTTGCTGGCCTTTGTACTAGTTGAAACTTTTGCTGTACAGGTAATGCAAATATTCAGTGACGATGCTGAATTGGTTTCCCTGGGGGCGTTTGCCATACGCATTAATTTGGCGATGTTGCCGCTAATTGGTTTTCAAATTGCGGGGGCCCAGTATTTCCAGGCTGTAGGCAAGGCCAATTACTCGATTGTCCTGAACTTATTGCGGCAAGTTATTTTATTAATACCTGTAGTTAGTATATTACCTGGCTTTCTGGGGCTTTTGGGAGTATGGATGGCCGGTCCTATTTCGGATTTGGGAGCGTCGGTTATTACCGCGGCCTGTATAGTTATGGAGTTGAAACGGTTGTCGGAGGCCCAGAGAGAGCAAAATGAGGGACAACTATCCCCTGGATAAGCGTAAAGCAGTTCGCTTCAATTGAAGTGAACTGCTTTTATATCTTAATGCTGAATTTGATTCTAAGGCTGGACGGCACCTTCAAGCTCATTAATAAATAAAGGAATGATGGGGTTGGAGTTTTCTTTTTTCCAGGCAACAACCACATCGACAGTAAAAGAATCTTCCCCGAGATCAAGAAATTTGATATCGGGAGTGGCGTAAGCTTCAACGCATCGTGGTAAAATGGAAATGCCAATACCTGATTCTATCGACATAAGAACTGATTCCATAGAGCTGTGCTGGCTAACGATGTTAGGCGTTATTCCCTGGCGGGCAAACTCTTTTGATAATTGATCGATAGGTTCGGGGCCTTCGTCACGGGACATGAGAACAAAAGGCTCTTCGGCGATTTCCAAAAGACTAATTTTGGTGTGATTGGCCAGCGGATGGTCATAACGAACAACCGCCGCTTGAAAGTCGGTATATAAAGTTTTCCAGGCAAAGGCTTTGTTGTCAAGGCTGAATGCCAGCATGCAGGCGATATCGATATGGCCTTGTTTTAAAGCTTTGGTTAAAGGCCACAATGTGTATTGCGCCATGCTTAAGTCGACGTTGGAATGGTTATGGCGAAATTTTGCAACCGCTTGCGGTAAAAATTTTTTTGCCGCTTCAGCCATAAAGCCGATTTTAATATTACCGACCATGCCGGTGCGAACGCGACGTGTTGCAATTACAGCCTCCTCTGTTTTTGCCAGAATTTCGCAGGCTTCTTTCAGAAATACTTCGCCAGCGATAGTCAAACGAATCGTTCGTCCGTTTCTGTCAAATAACTTTACACCGAGATATTCTTCAAGTTCGGCGATTTGCTGGCTGAGTGTCGGCTGGGTAATAAAGAGATGCTTGGCAGCCTCTGTAAAATTGAGATACCGCGCTGCAGCAATAAAATAACGTATTTGGCGTAATTCCATAGGGGCCCCCTTAATATATACGGTAAAATAGTTTTGGGGTAAAGTTTTCAAAAAAATTAAAATGTTTTGTTACCGGGTGAAGGAATTTTTTTCTATTTGAAGTATACTACTAAGTAGTGTAACTGATTAGCTTACAGTTCTATTATAACAAATTCAATAGGTGTTTTCTATTGTAAACAAGGAATAATCTATTTCCTTTTAAATAGGGAATGAGGTTATTATAATAGAGTAAGAGTTGCAAAAATTCAAACAGCTTTAGTAAGTTCAATATGTAACAAAGTTGTCAGTTGAAACATGTGATTTTGCTGGTCTAGTGACTTAGCAAGTCACTGAAATTAAGTAACCGCCAGTATGTTGGTAGCTAAACTTCTGTGTACCATTGCCGGGATTAATATCATGTGGGTATTCCTCCTGGTACAGCGACAGTGATGAAAGATAGGTTGGAACAACCATTTATCGGGTTTCGTTAGCCTCTGACTTTATCATTGGCCGGATTAGTTAGTGGTTGCACAGATAGTTACAATCACATAAATAATCATTAATTATTGGGAGGAATTAGAAAATGGGAAAAAAAATATTTGTTGATCTGACACATCCTTTCAGCGCAGAAATTCCCCGCTGGCCTTACTTTGACAAGCCGGTAATCGATAATACGCACACCATGGCCAAGGGCGGCGTTCTGACGCAGAAGATTACCTGTACTATGCACACCGGTACGCATTGCGACGCTCCCCGTCACGTTATGGAAAAAGAGTTCAACGGTAAAAGAGCTCGTTACACTCACGAGATGGCTGTTGATGCATATACCGGCGATGCCGTTTGCCTCCCCATCGAGATTGAGCCTTGGGGTTTGATCGGACCGAAGCATCTTGAAGCTGCCTGCGCAAAAGTAGGTATTAAGCCGAGCGAACTGGAAGGCATGGTTGTCTGCCTGAACACTGGTATGCATCGCAAGTTCGATGATTCCAAGGAGTACTATCATTACGCCTGCGGTACCGGTATCGATGCCGGCAAGTGGTTTGTGGAGCACAAGGTTAAGTGCGTCGCTATGGATAGTCAGGCTCTGGACCATCCTCTCCACACAGCTATGGGCAACAATGGCATGACCCGTATGAACCTGCTCGGCGCTTCCGGCAGACCTATCACCGAAGAGTACATCGAAAAGTTCGGTATTGAAGCATATGCCGAATTTGATAAAGAAACCTACATCAAAGTTCATGGTAAAGAAGCATACGATAAGAAATTCGGTGCGCTGGAAGCAATCGGTTGCTGGGGCACCTGGGAGCCCTGCCATAAGTACTTGCTGGGTCACGGCATCGTCGGTGTTGAAAATCTTGGCGGCGATCTGGATAAGGTTTCCGGTAAGCGCTTCAGATTCTACTGCTTCCCGCTCCGCTGGTACTTGGGCGATGGCTCCATGGCTCGTTGCGTTGCCGAAATAGATGAAGCTGATGTGAATAAAGTACCAGACAGAGTATACACTTACGGCGGAAATATCTGATCGCAAACAAAACAAAAGGAGATAGTGTCATGATCGATAAGCAATTTGTGGATAAGCTGTTTGATGTTAAGGGAAAAGTAGCGGTGATTACAGGCGCTACCGGAGCATTGGGAAAAGCTGTTGCTCTCGGCTATGGCCAGGCGGGGATGAAAGTTTTTGTCACCGGACGTGGTGACGATAAATGTCAAGCTCTTTGCAAGGAGTTAGCCGCGCAGGGAATTGAATGCGCTTACTCAACTGGTGATCCCGCCGTGGAAGCGGATGTGATCAAGATAGTAAAAGATGCAGTGGCCAAATTCGGGGAGATCAATGTATTGGTCACCGCTGCCGGATATAACCACGCGCAGCCGATTCTCGAACAGGACTTGACGGAATGGCAAAAAATCATGAATTCCGATGTTCAAGGGACCTGGCTGTTCTGCAAATACGTCGGTGAGCAAATGGTTAAGCAAGGCAAAGGCGGCAAAGTGATTCTGGTATCTTCCGCCCGCTCCAAAGCTGGCATGGCCGGATATACTGGCTACTGCACGGCCAAAGGCGGCATTGACCTTATGGCTCAATCGCTGGCCTGCGAATGGTCGGAAAAATACAAGATTAATGTCAACACGATCAATCCGACGGTGTTCCGTTCGGATTTGACGGAATGGATGTTTGATCCAGAAAGTGCCGTGTACAAAAACTTCTTAAAGCGTCTGCCGATCGGTCGTCTTGGCGAACCGGAAGATTTTGTCGGACCGTGCATTTTCCTTGCCTCAAGCGCCAGCGACTTTATGACAGGTGCCAATGTTGCCGTTGAAGGCGGCTACTGGGCTTGTTAATAAATATAAAATAATGTCTACGTGGATGGCGGTTATCTCGCTGGTTAATCGATGTAATACATCTGGAAATCCTTCAGCTATGCTGGAGGATTTCTTTTTTCTTTCTCTAGAATAAAAATATAAAGGAACTATATAAAAAATAAACAGCACTGTTTTGCGAGTTGTTAATAGAAGCGATATGGAAATTACTTTTGTTGTAATTGTGTTATTTAGACGCTATATAAACATGTTATGATATTAAAATATCCCTCTACTTTATCCATATGGCAGGATTTTAGACAGGAAAAGTGCAATACTATAGTAAGAAAGTTTTTCCGGTGTAGACAGCTTCAGGCTTTCGCTACGGAGTGTTAGGAGTGATAGTTTTGCAGTTTCTGGTTGAAGGTGACGTCTTTATTCATTTAGAAGATGTTTGTTTTGGGGTTGTTTATGCCAAAGGTATTAATAATCGAAGCAATTTAAGTCAAGTTAATCAATTGCTGGAGCAAAGTATTCATCAAGTCGAAACAAATTTTGCGAACCAAAAAGTAAAAGAGGCGCCTGCGATTTTGTCTTACCGTCAGGCGTATACTAAGCTAGGGATAAACCCTAATAAATTCATGAGTTCCATTGAGGCTATGGCGGCAAGAATTTCTAAAAACAAAGGATTTCCTCAAATAAATCCGGTGGTAGATTTGGGAAATGCCATATCCTTAAAGTATTTAGTGCCACTGGGAGCCCATGATGTGGATAGTGCCGCCGGAGATATTGTAGTAAGGTTTTCCCGCGAGGGGGATACGTTTATTCCGTTTGGGGAAGAGAATGAGGAAACTTTGGAAGCGGGAGAACTTATTTATGCCGCGGGAGATCAGGTAAAAACTCGGCGGTGGATATGGCGGCAAAGCGAGACTGGAAAAGTAACGGAAGAAAGTTGTAATATTTTCTTTCCTATTGACGGGTTTACCGGACAAAATAAAGAGCAAGTAATAGCAGCACGGGATGAGTTGGCTGCCAGACTTTATGAATGTTTCGGCTGCGAAGTTCAGGTAGGGTTTGTGGATCGTTTCCATCCAACGTATAGCCTAAAGTAGTCTACTACTCCGCCGGAGTGACAGGCTAAGGCAGGTAGTAAACTTTGCAATCCTTACCAACCTTTTAGGGGTAAGGATTTTTTATTTGTTACGGGGAAAAATGAAATAGGGTGCAATATGATCTTTCAGCCTCGTATTTCGGGGAGTTTTCATTCTGGGGAAAAAATGATATATTGATAAAAGATGGAACTAGTTATAAATTAGCTAAAATGGTGCTAATATTGTGATTGAGTAAAGGAGACTTCAGTTGATGAGGGCAACAGGTATTTGTTTGGGTGCATCCCGGATAAGTTTAGCGGTTATTGAACAAAAGACGTCAGGACTAGAACTGATCGCAATGGATTCGAGATCCCATGATGGTGATATCGTCACTGTTCTTGATGCTATGCTGGCAAATCTTTGTGACACACAGACTGGCTTAGTGGCGGTGACCGGGAGAAAGTTCCGCCGGTTAGTCAAATTACCTTCGTTACCGGAAGCGGAGGCGGTGGAAATTGCCTATGAAAAGCTTAAGGATAAGTATCCCGGATACAATGGAATTGTCTCTGCCGGTGGAGAAAACTTTATGGCCTATCAGCTAAATGGTTTGGGGCAGATTATCAATGTTATTACTGGAAATAAATGTGCTTCAGGAACGGGAGAGTTCTTTTTACAGCAATTAAAACGAATGAATTTATCCATCGAAGAAGCGTTGGATGCGGCTGAAGCGGAGGCTAATGATGCGTATTCCGTTGCCGGCCGGTGTTCCGTGTTCTGTAAAAGCGACTGCACGCATGCTCTTAACAAGGGCGCGGCAAAGGGCAAGGTAGTAGCCGGTCTATGCCGTATGATGGCTGTTAAAATTATCGAGCTTTTGCAACGTTGTCCCGCGAATAAGTTTTTGCTGATTGGCGGGACTGCAAAAAATAAAGTCATGGTGGATTACATACAAGAACATACGCAGGAAGATAAAATCATTGAAACGGCAGATGAAGCCGAGTTTTTTGAAGCGTTTGGTGCGGCGGTTTGGGCGCTGGAACATGGTGTAAGACCGGAGTTGTTAAGCGGAAAAGGCCTGGTAGCTGATCAAACAGAGGAAGGGGCTTTTACTTTTCTTCCGGCTATTAGCCAGGCTGCAGATAAGGTTACTTTTAAAACGGTGGCGAAGGATACGGCCAGAGAAGGAGACCGATGTCTTGTTGGCTTAGATGTAGGTTCTACTACCACCAAGGCGGTGGTAATGCGCATACATGATAATGCTATTTTAGGATCTATTTATTTGCGCACCAACGGCGATCCTGTCGGCGCGGCCCGCCAGTGCTATCAGCATTTACTCGAACAAGTCGGTCAACTTCCGGCTATTGAGGGGCTGGGTGTGACTGGTTCAGGACGGCAAATTGCCGGTTTGCATGCCGATACGGACGGGGTAATTAACGAAATTATTGCTCATGCCACAGCGGCTGTATTTTTTGACCCTCAAGTGGACACGATCTTTGAAATTGGCGGTCAAGACGCAAAATACACCTATATTACTAACGGAGTTCCTTCTGACTATGCCATGAATGAAGCGTGTTCCGCCGGAACGGGCTCGTTTTTGGAAGAAGCGGCTAAGGAATCAATGGGAATTGATACGCTTGATATTGCCGATATAGCGTTAAACAGCAACCGTCCCCCGAATTTTACTGACCAATGCGCAGCCTTTATAGGCAGTGACATTAAGACGGCTATCCAGGAAGGTATTCCCCGGGAAGATATTGTTGGAGGGCTGGTATATTCCATCTGCCAAAACTACGCCAACAGGGTAAAAGGAAGCCGGGTTATCGGTAAGAAGATATTTATGCAGGGGGGCGTGTGTTACAACAAGGCTGTTCCTATGGCTATGGCTGCTCTGATTGGTAAAGAAATTATTGTTCCGCCGGAACCTGGACTCATGGGAGCCTATGGCGTAGCCTTAGCTGTAAAACAAAAAATAGAACTGGGGCTTTTAGCGGTTAAGCGGTTTAATCTTAAGGAATTGGCTCAGCGGGAGGTTGTCTACGCGGCTCCGTTTGTTTGCGGCGGCGGCAAGGAAAACTGTGACAGAAAGTGTTCGATCAGCATGATCGAAATTAATGGAGCGAAGTATCCGTTTGGCGGGGCTTGTAATAAATATGTAAATGTTCGCCGGAAAGTAGATTTTGATTTGGCGAGCTTAGACTTGGTAAGGCTAAGAGAGCACCTGGTTTTTGAAAAGTACGCCAAGCGTCAAGGCAGCGAGCGGCAAGGCGGTAAAAAGATTGGTATTCTCAAGTCACTGCTGGTTAATTCGCTATATCCTTTATACTACAATTTCTTCACCGAGTTAGGTTTGCAGGTCGTATTAAGTGATGTTTCCGATGACGCCGGACGAGACCGGCGCGGAGCCGCCTTTTGCTACCCGGTAGAACTCGCTCATGGGTTTATGCAAAATTTATTAAAACTTAACCCGGATTATATCTTTTTGCCGAATGTGATTGGTATGCAGGTGGAAAACGGCATTGATACCAGTGTTACTTGTCCGTTGGTACAAGGTGAACCGTATTATTTGCGTTCGGCATTTGAAGAATTGAACGATATCCAAGTGCTTAGCCCGATATTGGATTTTTCGCAAGGGTACGATTCGATTACCGGGGAATTTATAAAAATTGGCCGCATGCTGGGTTACACCCGGTCAGCCAGTCAACAAGCTTTCCAGATTGCAGTTGACCGACAAAGGGCTTTGGGCTGCGAAATGAAAGAGCTTGGCCGGAAAGTAGTGCAAGAACTGGAAGCTGATCCAGACAGGCAAGCTATTGTCCTTCTCGGTCGTCCCTATAACGCCTTAACGCGTGATGTAAATATCGGAATTCCCGGTAAATTTGCTTCACGGGGTTCGCTGATTATCCCTTGGGATTTTCTCAGCTTTGAGATGGAAGAGCCTTTTGAACGAATGTTCTGGTCGATGGGGCAGATGTTAATGAAGGTTGCAAGAATGGTTGCAAAACATCCGCAGCTTTTTGCAACTTATATCACCAATTTCAGCTGCGGCCCAGACAGTTTCTTACTAAGTTATTTTAGAGATACTATGGGACAAAAACCTTCCTTAACCTTAGAACTTGACAGTCATACAGCCGATGCCGGGGTGGATACCAGAATTGAAGCTTTTCTTGATGTAATTGCCGGATATATTGAGCTTAGGAAGCATGTTGCGGCAGGAGTGACTATCCCTCAAACGGACACGCTTCGTAGTGAAATGCGAAACGGAAAGGTATGGCTTGTTGACGCAAAGGGCAAATACTATGATCTTCGCGATGATCGTGTGGTGGTTAAAGTACCATCCATGGGGAATATCGGCTCTCGTTTAGTAGCGGCCAGTATGCGCCATATTGGTATAAATGCCACCCACCTTGATCCGCCTACGGAAGAGGAATTGTTAACGGGACGGGCCAATTCGTCGTGCAAAGAATGCCTTCCTTTTGCATTGGTTGCCGGAGGGATTTTAAACGATGCCGTAAAACAGGACCCGGGCAAGCTCTTAGTTTATTTCTTTGCCGATAGTTCCGGCCCTTGCCGTTTCGGGCAATACCATGTTCAGGTACGGAATCTGTTAGTGAAGAATAATTTGGATAATGTAACTGTATTACCGCTAACTTCTGATAATGGATATTCGGGAATGGGAATACCATTTCAATTGAGAGCGTGGCAGTCACTTATACTTACCGAAGTATTGGATGATATTTATGGGGCTCTCTTAGTGCTGGCACAAGATAAGGCTGCGGCGATGCAAGTCTTCGAAGAATCACTTAGAAGAATAGAGCAGGCTATTGTCGGGGAATCCTGGAAAGGGCTAAAACGGGTGCTGCGCCAAGAGGCTCGGGTGTTAGCGGCCATACCGCGGAAAGAAGAGCTGGATCAAGCGGTGAAGGTGGCTTTGATTGGGGAAATTTATGTCCGTACAGATGCCCTTTCCCGTCAATTCTTAGTAGAACGCTTGGCTAATAAGGGGATTATTTCCAAGGTTGCCCCTATTACTGAGTTTGTCTATTTTTGCGATTATTTGCTTCAGAAGTCGCTGTATCATGTAAAATCGTCGGCTGCCGAACGACTGAGTTCTATGGTAAAAGTCTTTTTTAAACAGCACTACGAGCGCCAAATTAAAGAGATTATGGCGGAGTCCAAGCTGTATGATATGCATATGCTTGATATCCCCCAGCTTGTCGCTAATTCTCGGCGGTTAATTGCGCCGGAGTTTACCGCCGGAGATACCGTGTTAACGGTGGGGGCGGCACTTACGGAAATGGTGGATGAAGTTTCCGGTGTTCTTTCCATAGGACCGTTTGGCTGTATGCCTTGCCGGGTTTCTGAGGCCATCCTTACCCAGACGATTGATACGGAAAAACCCAGGGTAGCCCATGATAAATCTTTAGTGGATGAAGTCATGAAAAAGTATCCGGCTCTGCCGTTTTTATCTATTGAAAGTGACGGCAATCCATTTCCACAGGTTATCGAAGCTAAGTTGGAGATTTTCATAATGCAGGTAAAGAGAATTCACCAGGCCATAATGGAGGCGCGAGCCAAAGGAAAAAATAAAGCCTAAAGAGAGGTCTTGCCTGGTCTCAAATTAACTTGCCGGTTATATAGTAAAAGAGCAAGTTAAGTGAGGCGAGGATGATGGTGGTAATCGGGGTGACGACGAGTCTTCTTTTGCGAAATGATGGTTTCATGGCTGGAGAAGAGCGCTTATTCGTCAATCGTGATTATGTGGATGCGATTATGCAGGCGGAAGGCATACCTTTGCTTTTACCGGAAATATCAGGGGAAAGCGCCGTGGAACGGCAGGTGGAAAGAGTGGACGGCGTTCTCTTAGCAGGCGGTTATGATATCGACCCAACGTATTATGGAGAACAGCCCTTGCCTACCTTGGGACCGGTTTTTCCTGAACGGGATAAGTATGAGCTTTTAGTGTTAGAAGCCGCTGTCCGCCAGAAAAAACCTGTACTTGGTATATGCCGCGGCATGCAACTGATTAATGTGGCGTTTGGCGGTACTCTTTATCAGGACCTTAGCCTAGTAGAGAGCTCTATTCTGCAGCATAATCAAAGTTCGCAGAAATACGTGCTGGGCCATACGGTGAGCGCAACGACCGCTACGCTTCTCCATAGGATTTTTCCTGAGAGCACGTTTCGTACGAATAGCTTTCATCATCAGGCGATAAAAGAGGTAGCTCCAGGGTTTATCGTAAGTGGCCGGTCAACGGATGGGATGGTTGAAGGTATCGAAAATTCTGACATAAATATAGTAGGTGTACAGTGGCACCCGGAAATGATGATACGAAAGTTTCCTGATATGATGCGGCTATTTCGCTGGCTAACAGTAGTGGCAAAAATCTTCACCTGACTGGCCGAAGCAACAGGGCAAAGTTATAAAGAGGCCGTTGGGCAACCCGGGTAATGGGTTGCCCAACGGCCTCTTTGGATTTAGTGGGACATGTAAGTAGAAAGACGTTATTCGACTTTGGGCAGACAGCTAAGATACGAGGCCAGCTGGGCTTCATCACAAGGTACATCACGTGTGTCTCCGGCCAGGTAAGTATCATAGGCGGCCATGTCAAAGTGACCATGTCCGGAAAGGGAGAAGAGAATGGTGCGGCTTTTCCCTTCTTCTCTCGCTTTAAGGGCTTCTGTAATGGCTCCGCGTATAGCATGGGCTGATTCGGGAGCCGGAATAATGCCTTCGCATTTGGCAAAGGTTAAGGCTGCGTCGAATATATCCCTTTGGTTGAAGGCCAGAGCTTCGATAAAGCCATCATGGTAAAGCTGACTGACAAGCGCCGATTCACCGTGATAGCGTAGTCCGCCGGCATGGATGCCAGATGGCATAAAGGTATGACCCAAGGTATACATTTTTAAGATGGGTGTAAGTTTGCCCAAGTCGCCGTAATCGTAGGCAAAAATTCCTTTTGTTAATGTAGGGCAAGCGGTAGGTTCAACGGCCAGCGCCCGTACGGAAGATTTTCCGGAAAAACGGTCGGCGAGGAAGGGGAAGGCAATTCCGGCAAAGTTGCTTCCGCCGCCACAGGCACCAATAACTACATCAGGATAGTCACCTGCTTTTTCTAATTGCTTTTTTGCTTCCAAGCCAATTATAGTCTGGTGGAGAATGACATGATTTAATACGCTGCCTAAGGCATAATTGGTATCCGGCCTGCCTATGGCATCTTCTACGGCTTCGGATATTGCCAAGCCGAGGCTGCCAAGAGAATCAGGTTGTACCGCGAGAACTTCGCGCCCGGCCTGTGTGCGGTCCGAAGGGCTGGGTATTACTTGGGCTCCGTATACCTGCATAAAGGAGCGGCGATAGGGTTTTTGCTGGTAGCTTATTTTTACCATATACACAATACATTCAAGGTCATATAAACTGCAGGCAAAGCTAAGGGCGCTGCCCCATTGTCCGGCACCCGTTTCGGTGGCCAGACGTTTGATGCCGGCGGCCTTGTTGTAATAGGCCTGGGGAATGGAAGAATTGGCTTTGTGACTGCCGGCTGGACTGGCTCCTTCGTTCTTGTAGTATATTTTGGCTGGGGTATCTAGAGCTTTTTCCAGTTCGTAGGCTCTGATTAAGGGGGTTGGGCGCCAAATACGGTATTTTTCCACTATTTCTTCGGGAATGTCAATCCAGCGTTCCTGGCTGACTTCTTGCTTAATGAGTTCCATAGGAAAGATAGGTGTGAGATCTTCGGGAGTCACGGGTTTCATTGTTGCCGGATTTAGAGGGGGGGCCATTTTGTTGGGCATATCAGCCTGAACATTATACCATTGGCGAGGAATCTCCGCTTCGGATAATGAGATTTTTTTGTCTGATAACACGATAAGTCCCCTTTCAAAATTTAATTTAAAAATAAAAAACTCCCGTCCCGAATAGGGACGAGAGATATTTCCGTGGTGCCACCCTAGTTGACAGGAACAAGCCTGTCCAACTTTGCTAAAGATACAAAATTCTTGTATCTTAATCCGATGATAACGGGCGGAATACCGGCAGTTACTACCCTGCTCTCCAAAAGCAGCTCGGACTGCGCCTCACAGGTCCATTCCCCTCTTCGGACTATACCAAACTTTCACCGTCTTTGGCTCGCTGCAATGTCTGATAAGAGGGTACTATTCCTATTCATTGGCTGAATGTTAAATTGTGTTAATTATACAAGATAATTAGCCTTACGTCAATGGTTCATCGGGGACAGTAAAAAATACTATGAAAATGGCAGCCTTTACAGGAAGATTAAGCAGAATTAAAGAAAGATAAGTCCTTGAGGTGAGAAAATGAACATTCAAATTTTTGGAGTTAAAAAATGCCGTGATACCCAGAAAGCGGAGCGTTATTTTAAAGAACGGGCTATCCGGTACCAGTTTGTTGATTTAAATATCCGGGCGTTAAGCCGGGGAGAGTTAGAAAAAATACAATCCGCAACCGGGCTGGATAACCTGATTGATAAAGAGGGTAAAGAATATGCCAAACGCAATTTAAAATATTTGGTTCATGATATACAAGAACAACTCCTGCTGCATCCTTTGCTGTTGAAAACCCCTATTGTACGCAATGGCTCAAAAGCAACTGTCGGCTATCAGCCGGATACTTGGAGTAGTTGGAAGGATGAAAAAAAATGACCACACCCCGGCCATGGGCTGAGGTGTGTGTCACTAACGGTCCGAAAGAGGTATCCATACGGCGTCGCGCTTGCCGGTGTAATTGGCTCTGGGGCGAATGAGTTTATTGTTGGCGTGCTGTTCGAGAATGTGCGCGATCCAGCCGCTTGAACGGCTAAGGGCAAAGATTAGAGTAAAAATGTTGTGCGGTATACCCAGGTACATGTATACGGAAGCGGAGTAGAAATCCACGTTGGGCATTAATCCCTTGCGTTCCTGGACTAGGGAAGCTATAGCTACCGAAATATCATACCAGCGACGGTCTTGGTGCCAGTCGGCCAGTTCCAGGGATAGAGCTTTTAGATGCTTCGCGCGGGGGTCGCCGTTTTTATATACACGATGGCCAAAACCCATAATCCGGTCGTTGCGATTGATTTTGTCGGTTATATAAGGTTCTACCCGGCTGAGATCGCCGATTTCCTCCAACATGAGGGCAACCTGCTCATTGGCATTACCATGAAGAGGCCCTTTGAGCGTGCCGATAGCCGATACGATGCCGGAATACATGTCAGACATAGTCGAAACTGTGACCCGGGCTGCAAAGGTGGAAGCATTAAGTTCGTGTTCCGCATGGAGAATAAGGCATTTATCCAGCGCTTTGGTAGCAATGGCGGTAGGTTTTTCTCCTTTTAATAGCCACAGAAACAGTTCAGCTAGGGAAGTAGGTTGGATGGTAGTAGCATCAACCGGCTCCAGATTATTGCGAATCCGGTCAATAGCAGCAATGATGGCCGCCATTTTGGTGATAATCAGAATGGCTTTGTGACTATCTGCATCCGGTGAGGGGTCCATAACATTGTCGTCAAAATGTGTGAGGAAAGAAACGGCAGTTCGTAATTTGGCCATACAATTTCCCCAGGGGGCGTATAGTGATAATAGGTCATAGATTTTTTTCGGTAAGGTTGCATTTTCAATAATGCTTTGTTGAAGATAAGTCAGTTCAGTTTGGTTGGGCAACCGGCCGTGCCATAAAAGAAAAATTACTTCTTCGAAGGTTGCATGATCAGCTAATTCATCGATGGGGTAACCACGGTAACACAAAACGCTATTTTCGATAGAGCATACGGAAGATTCGCATGCAATGACATCCACTAATCCGGACATTGTACGACCACCTTTCTATAGAATTATTTATGTATGTTTCGGGTATGCTATAAGTTTGATATTAATTTATGATTATACCTTTATATTCTTGTATAATCAATAGACTTAAGCTAAGTATACAAGATAAAGACACAGAACGTTTAAATATTCAAATAGCATACGAAGTTAAATCAGGGAAATACTTATAGGTAATGAATGCAAACTGTGTAATTTTATACTGATTAACTCTATAAATATACAGTTTTTATAGTGGCTGGGTGGTGCCGCTATTATAAATAATTATGTGGTGAGTACAAATAAAATTCGGTGTATAAGAAAAAAGAAAGGGAGTGTCTCTTGGAAAGGGACACTCCCTTTCTTTTTCTCTGGTTTTAGATAGGGCGTCATGAATGGAGAAAAAGAATTGGTTGACAGAAATGGTGGGAAAATATTAAAATTACATATGAACATATATTCATATGTAGGAGGGAAACTATGCTAGAAACGAGTTGTGATGTATGTGAAGAGTTATGTGAGCATCCGCAGGCCATTTGTCTGGCAAAAGCGGAGGCTTTGCCTGAAGATGAGGTTCAGGAACTGGCTGAGATTTTTAAAATCCTTAGTGATCCCACTAGGCTTAAGATTTTGTATATGCTGTCACGCCGTGAACTTTGCGTGTGCGATATTGCGGCAGTCAGCGGGATGAGTCAGTCGGCAGTATCCCATCAGCTTCGCTTGCTTCGAGGCACAAGGCTGGTTAAGTACCGGCGTGAGGGAAAACTGGTTTGGTATTCCTTGGACGATAATCATGTAGTGACACTATTGGCCGGTGGCATTGAGCATATTAAACATGGATAGGAGGAACCTGATGGATAAGCGGTGCACGACTTGTGAAAAAGATAGTCAACAGCCCGGAACAAGTGAGGTGTTGGCCGAGAACGCGGGAAATGCGGATGTTACTTTTGCCGTGAAAGGGTTAGATTGCGCCGATTGTGCTGCCAACCTGGAAAAAAATATAAAAAAATGCGGTGGGGTAGTTTATGCCAATCTAAATTTTGCGGCTGCCAGATTAAAAGTGGCGTACGATTCGGCTAAAGTTAGTCCTAAAGAGATGATGAAAATCATTCAAAGATTAGGCTATGAGGCTGAGATTATAACTAAGCTGGTGGTGCCTCAAAAGGAAAACAAACCTTGGTTTAAGCAAACCAAGCAAAGGATGATGCTGGTTTCAGGAGGGGCGCTGTTGGTTTCGCTATTACTGGAAGGGCTTGGCATCAGCGGCTTTGGAGTAACTCTTCTTTATGCGGCAGCCGCGGTATGTGGAGGGTGGAATGCGGCCCGGGCCGGTTGGTACAGTCTGAAAAATTTTGTGTTGGATATGAACGTACTCATGACTGTGGCGGTGCTGGGAGCATTTCTTATAGGGGAAACGAGTGAAGGGGCAACTGTTGCTTTTCTTTTTGCGGTAGGGAATGCTTTGCAGTCTTTTACTATGGATAAAACGCGTCAATCCATTCGGAATTTGATGGAATTGGCACCGCCGGATGCTTTGGTACGAAGGAATGGAATTGAAGAACGGCTTGCAGTTGAGGAGATTAGGATAGGAGATATTCTGGTAACTAAGCCAGGTGAACGCATCGCTATGGACGGGGTTGTAGCCAGCGGTTTTTCCAGGGTGAATGAGGCTGCGGTTACCGGAGAGCCTTTTCCTGCAAATAAGGCTGTAGGAGATGTGGTGTATGCGGGGACCGTTAATGGGAACGGCGCTTTAGAAATCAGGGTAACCAAAGTGGCCCAGGATTCTACTCTTATGAAGATTATGGAACTTGTAGAAAAAGCCCAGGCGAGTAAGGCACCAGCTCAACAGTTTGTCGAGGTGTTTGCGAAATACTATACTCCGGCAGTGATAGTCCTGGCGGCAGCTGTTATGGTCTTTCCGCCTGCTTTATGGCAACAGCCTTTTTCGGTCTGGTTTTATAAGGGGCTGGTATTGTTGGTTATCGCTTGTCCTTGTGCCTTAGTTATTTCAACGCCTGTGTCTATTGTTGCGGCTATTGGCAATGCTTCCCGCCAAGGTGTACTTATTAAAGGCGGGGCGTACCTGGAGCAAATGGGGATGCTTAAAGCCATTGTTTTTGATAAAACGGGAACACTAACTCTGGGTCAGCCTGAGGTTACGGAAGTATTTCCGTTCGGTGATATGTCTTCCGACAGTCTGCTGGCACTGGCGGCCGGGGTGGAGAAAGCATCGGAACATCCATTGGCCAAGGCGGTGTTGGCGAAGTGCGGTGTTGCCGCCAGCCCTGGGAAAAACTTTGAAGCTTTGCCGGGAAAGGGGGCAAAAGCTGATATAGAAGGGAAAACTGTGTATGTTGGTAATGCTCAATTGTTTATTGAGTTGGGGCATGCGCAGGAAACTATGAGCATATCGGTCCGGTGGGAAGAACGGGGGGAAACCGTCATGTTCGTTGGTACGACCGAAGGTATATATGGTGCTATTGCTGTTGCCGACACGCCACGCCCGAATGCCAAAGAGGCTCTTCTTAGCTTAAGGCGGGCGGGTATCAGGCATCTGGCAATGCTTACGGGTGATAATGCGCGTGTTGCTAAAACGATCGCTGGTCAGGTGGGGGTTGACTCTTATAGCGGTCAGCTTTTGCCGGAGGATAAAGTTTGCGAGGTAAAAAACCTCTTAGTTGAGTATGGTTCGGTGGCCATGGTGGGGGACGGCATAAACGATGCTCCGGCGCTGGCTGCCGCCAGTGTAGGTATTGCCATGGGGTTTGGCGGTACCGATGCCGCTTTGGAAACCGCTGATATTGTGCTTATGGCGGATGATCTTGATAAGCTGCCATATGTAGTAGAGCTTGGTCGGAAGACGGTAGCTGTTATTAAACAAAATATTGTTTTTGCTATTGCAATTAAAGTGATCATTCTCGCTCTTACGTTTATCAATGTAACCAGCCTTTGGTTGGCTGTAGTGGCTGATACCGGCGCTGCATGTCTGGTAACCCTGAACGGCATGCGTTTACTCGGAGGGTTGAAAGATAAAAAATAGTTTTATTTTATCCTGCCTTAGAAAATGGAATATTTGTGTCAATGACTATGGACATATATTATGTTAATATACATCGTGCTAGCCAAGAATATAAATGGAGAGGATGAGGCAGGAAATGACTAATAAGAAAGTTACGCTAATGCTGGTCATCGGCATTCTGGTGTTGTCGTTGGTGGCAGCCGGTTGTGGCGGCGGCAACGGAGCGCAAAGAATTTCCGGGCTGTCTTCCGATAGTGTGGTAAAGACATTTTTTGACGCAGCAAAAGCCGGTCAGTTAAACCAAGCCGGTTTATATGTATCATCGAGTGACACGAATAATCCACAGACAGTGCTGAAATATTTAACCGGACAACAAGGATTAGCCGAGTTAAAACAAGCAAATCTGATTTCGGTTAAAAAAATAGCGGAGCAGGGAAATTACTCTGTGGTTCTGGCTACCTTACAGTCGGAACAAAATAGTATGGCGTTGACTGTGAAACCGGTGGGGTTGGAGAAGATAAACGGAGAATGGTATATTATCGATTTAGATAAAGTGTATAAGGATTCCAAGTATTTATTGCTGCAGGAATTGCTAAAAAAAATCTAACTGGGTTTTATTAATGGGGTATAGCGCTAAGGATGACGATATACTCCGCAAATGTCCGGCGGTAATGCGAGTGACAAAGGTAACGTATGATGCATATCATATCCCGTGAAGGAGGCCAAGACGCCGGAAAAGCGAAACGCAGTGAGGCGGGCCTCCCTTTATTTTCCGATAAGGAGAGGGAAGATATGTGCGGTATTGCCGGATGGATTGATTGGCAGGAAGATTTGACGAAAAAACAGGCTGTTCTGCAGTCGATGGTAGAGACACTCGCATTGCGGGGGCCTGATGCATCTGGGATGTATATTTGCCGACAGGCGGCACTAGGCCATCGTCGCTTGAGTGTTATTGACCCTGAGGGCGGCCAGCAGCCTATGCTTCGGCGTCGTGGGGACTTTACGTATGTAATTACTTATAATGGAGAATTGTATAATACGGCCGAGTTGCGTGACGAGTTAACAGCTCTTGGGAACGATTTTACATCGACGTCCGATACAGAGGTGCTTTTAGAGGCATTTATGGAATGGGGCCCTCAATGCGTGGACCGGCTCAACGGTATATTTGCCTTTGCGATTTGGGATGAGAGAAACCAAAGCCTGTTTTTAGCTCGGGACCGTTTAGGGGTAAAGCCCTTGTTTTATAGACATAAGGGGAATAGCCTGATTTTTGGTTCGGAAATAAAAGCAGTGCTGGCACACCCTGACGTGGCACCAGAGGTAGATGCAGAGGGGCTGGCGGAAATATTTATGGTGGGACCTGCTCGGACGCCGGGAAATGGTGTATTTCGAGGGGTTAATGAATTAAAGCCAGGGTATTGTGCGGTATACAACCGGCAAGGACTGAAGGTCCGGCAATACTGGTCATTGATAAGTAAGCCGCATGGCGATGATTTTTTATCCACCCTAACTAAGGTACGGGATTTGGTGCATGATGCCGTTACCCGTCAGTTGATTTCGGATGTGCCGTTGTGCACGCTGTTATCGGGAGGTTTGGATTCTAGTGTAATTACGGCTATAGCGTCAAAGATTTATAAAAAAAGCGGACGGCAACTTAATACGTATTCGGTTGAATATGTGGATAACGAGAAATATTTTTCCGAGAATAGTTTTCAGCCCAACCGGGATGCTCCTTGGGTAGAGCGGGCTTCGCGGTTTTTGGGGACTTGTCATCATGAAATTTTGCTGGATACGCCGGAATTGGCCGGAGTTTTGGAGCAGGCTGCCAGAGCCCGTGATTTGCCGGGTATGGCGGATGTGGATACATCGCTCTACCTGTTTAGCCGGGAAATTAAAAAAGGTGCTACCGTGGGGCTATCCGGTGAATGCGCTGATGAAGTTTTTGGCGGCTATCCTTGGTTTTACCGAGAGGAAATGGTCCGGTCAACCGTCTTTCCGTGGTCGACGAATCCTGAGATGCGTCTGCAATGGTTATCACCGGAACTTACTAAACATAGTTTGTTTAAGGAGTACCCCTATCAGCGGTATCAGGAGGCACTGGCGGAAGTATCCAGACTGCCGGGGGAAGCGCCGGAAGCTTCTCGGATGAGAGAGATATTTTATTTAAGCCTTACCCGGTGGATGCCTACCCTCTTAGATCGTAAGGATCGTATGAGTATGGCTTTTGGCCTGGAACTTAGGGTTCCGTTCTGCGACCACCGTTTGGTGGAGTATGTTTGGAATGTGCCCTGGGAGATGAAAAACTATCGGCAGAGGGAAAAAGGATTACTGAGGCAGGCATTAACTTCTCTTTTGCCCGAGGATGTTCTCTGGCGGAAAAAGAGTCCTTATCCTAAAACCCATAATCCATCCTTTTTTGATACGGTAAGAGCCAAATTATTGGAAGTACAAAATAATCCGTCTTCGCCGATATTGCCTTTGTTAGATACAAAAAAAATACGGGAGTTTACTGAAACAGATGCTGCAAAATCACCTATGCCTTGGTTCGGTCAGTTGATGGGCGGTCCGCAGCTAATGGCCTATTTGGTACAGGTGAATGCGTGGATGTGTCAAAATAAAGTGCGTATTGTGCTCTAAAGGGCCAGGAAGGAAGCAAGCCCAGTAATTGACAGGAGGCAGGAGCCTTGATAAGATAACATTGATAATGTGGATATTGCGGTTTGGAATGTCTCCAGCAAGTCAGCCAAGCGAGGGTGAGGCTTGCTGGTTTTTTGCCATAAAGACAGTGGGACTATTTTTCTTGAACCTAAGAGAGAGGTGACAGGAGTGCGTGCTGTTGTGTTAAGAGGCGGGTCGGTGGTAGACGGAACCGGAAACAACCCGCCTTATGAGGCCGATGTGGCAATCTGTGACGGTATTATTACCGCGGTGGAACCGCATATTGCGGGTGGGGATTGTACGGTGGATGTTACCGGCTTACTGATAAGTCCTGGTTTTATTGATATACATTCGCATGCGGATTGCAGCTTTTTTCGTAATCCACTTTCCGACAGTAAGTTGATGCAGGGTGTGACAACGGAGGTTGTAGGCAATTGTGGTATTGGTTTGTTTCCGGTTAGCCCTGGCAGGGAGGAACTATTTGAACGTTATGTAGTATTACATGAGACAAGTCTACCGCCGTCAGGAATTACTTGGCGTGATTTTTCCCAGTATGCCGAAACACTAACTAAATACGGAATGGGAGTCAACTTTGCCGTGCTGGCAGCCCATGGCTCCTTACGGTTGGCTGCAATGGGGATGGATGACCGGCAGCCTGATGAAGGGGAACTTCAGAGAATAAAAGTATTGCTCGAGGAAGCCCTGAAACAGGGGGCCTGGGGGATGTCGCTGGGACTGATCTATCCTCCAGGAAGTTTTGCCGATACGGATGAACTTATTGCGCTGGCGGGTGTGGTAGAGAAATACCAAGGCGTGGTCGCCGCTCATATCCGTAATGAAGGAAATGGGCTGAGAGAGGCTATGGAGGAATGTATTAGGATTGGTAAAACAAGTGGTGTAAGAATGCAAGTATCGCATCTCAAAGCCATTGGGAAGGCAAATTGGGGGCGGGGGGACGAAGCACTGGCGGTATTGGTAAAAGCCCGCCGGGAAGGGGTGGATATTTGTGCCGACCAGTATCCATATGAGGCTACCAGTACCTCGCTAACCGCTATTGTTCCGCAGTGGGCGCTGGAAGGGGGGCCGGAAGTTTTCTTGCAGAGATTGAGCCAGTCTCAAACCAGGGAGACGATCAAAAGTGAAATTATTCGGCAAATGGCTTTAAGGGGAGGCCCGGAGCGTATTATGCTTACCGTTGTTGGAACTTCCGGTGAAAGTACATTGTCGGGTAAGACGGTAGCCCAAATCGCTGACAGCTGGGCATGTAGTGCGGAGGAAGCCGTTGCTCGAATCTTGCTTAGGGGGCGTGCTGTCGTCAGTGCCGTGTTTTTTTCTTTGGCAGAAGGTGATGTCGCAGTAATCGCCGCTGATAAAATGGTAGCGGTGGGATCGGATGGCTTTGGTTTGAGTGTGAACGTTGATGGCAAGTTAGCAACCCACCCGCGTTCTTACGGAACTTTCCCACGGTTTTTGGCCCAATATGTGCGTAAGAAGCCCGTATTGAATTGGCAAGAGGCGATATATAAGATGACGGGTTTGCCTGCATCCAGGATGGGATTTACTGACAGAGGGGTAGTAAAACCAGGAATGGCTGCGGATATAACTGTATTTTCACCTGATGAGATTATTGACAAGTCCGGGTATGTGGATTGCCACAATTATTCTTATGGTATTGAGTATGTATTTGTTAACGGAACGGCTGGGGTATGGCAGGGGAAACTCACGGGAAACAGGCCGGGGCTGGTACTCAAGCGAAGATAGTAAAACATACATAGCGTTAGGGGGAGGCAACTTTGTATTTGATACTGGTAAGACATGCGAAAGCGGAAATAACTCCGCCTTGGATTAAAGATGAGGAGCGGAAACTCACCCCTAAGGGGATAAAAAAAGCCCAGGCTATGGCCCGGGGAGTGGCTAAATTGTTGCCAATTGACGTTGGCTTGGAAATATGGTCCAGTCACGCTCGGAGGGCAAAGGAAACGGCAGAAATTATAGGTGAGGTATTAGGCTTAGAAGGCGTCAATGAAATTCCGGCTATTTATACGGGACGACTGGAAGAAATTATGGAAAAGTTTCGGCAGACCAGTGAAAATACTGTGGTAATTGCTGTCGGCCATCAGCCTCATCTCGGTGTATGGGTCAGACAGCTTGCGGGAGTTACTTTGCCGTTCAAGAAGTGTGCTGCAGCCGGATTTAAACTGAGCTTTACAGAGGAAGAAGTATCCGCTAAACTGGAGTGGTTTGCCGGTCCAAAGGTACTTTGGAAACTGGGAGAATAGGTTAGTAGGGAGGGGTCGTTACATGCCGGATAAAGAATGTCTTGAAGTAGAATTAAAACTTCGCCTTCTAAATATGGAGGACAGGGACAGTATCTTTACCGCACCGGGAATTGTCGGGCTGAATGCTCCTGAACCTGTTATGGAGCTGATGCATAGTACATACTTTGATTCGGCCGGTGGCGCATTACAAAAGGCCGGACTGGCATATCGTCTGCGGTCCGAAGGAGGGCGCTGGATTGCAACTGTAAAAGGCGGCGGCTCTTCCGGAGGTGGTTTGCACGAACGGCAAGAGTGGAACGTCCCAATAGCCAGTGATCGGCCGTCGATAGAGTATTTTGAGGGAACACCTGTGGGGCCATTGCTGCAAGAAGCTCTTGATGGCAGTCAGCTTGAAGCTATACTGGAAACGGTATTTGAGAGGCGAAAAGCCGTTCTGACCACGTTCGATGGCAGCCGGATTGAGGTAGCCGTTGATATAGGGAAGATTATTGCAGGACAGTCGGAGGAGACTATTGGTGAAGTAGAACTGGAATTAAAAGAGGGGAATCCGGCGGCCGTGTTGACCTTGGGGGCTGACTTGGCGGCGTGGATACCGTTGGCGGTTGAACCGCGCAGCAAATATTATCGGGGACTATGCCTGGCAGGTGTAACCGCAAAGGCAGAAATTGAACCTGCGGTAGATATGTCGGCCAATGCCGCCAAAGGTATGTGTCAATTATGCATTAATCAAATACATAGGATTCTAAATGAACAGGGAGAATTCTGTAGTCGTCCGACTGGAGTCGGAGAAATACACAAACTAAGGTTAGAACTTAGGCGGCTCGGAGCTATGCTATCCTTGGCCCAGCCCATGGCAGCGGCTGCAGATTACAGTGCTTGGCAGGAGGTTCTTAGCAGTTGGAGTCAAGATTTCGCGCGGCTAAGGGAGTTGGAACTAGCGAATGATTTATGGGGGAAGTCTATACAAGGGGTCGAGTTAGTTCCACCGCCTTGGCTAGGACTATTCCTCGAAAAGGAAAGGGAAAAGTTAGCCCAGGAAGCAGTAGATTCTCTTAGGACAGGGGCGCTGACCGCTACTTTGTTACGCTTATGGGCTTGGCTGCTGGAAGATCCTTTTCCGCAGGCTGATGAAGTGCATCTAAGAGAGTTTGCCGCAGTACGCTTTTTCGAGTGGATAGACAAGTTGTGGAACATGGATAAAGAAATTGAGGTTAATGACAGGGAGAAGCTTTCCGCTATTCGTTTGCAAAGTAAGAGTTTGCGCTATCTTTTTGAAGTGCTGCCGTTTGAGGATGCCAGTACTAAACTACTGAAACTTCGCCTCAAACGGTTGCAGAAGCAATTGGAGGTATTGAGAAATTCCGAAAAAGGTCAGCAGTTTTTTAAAGAGTGGATGAGCATGCACGGAAGTCGCATTGTATGCCGCGATGTGGGGTTTGTTTCAGGCTGGCTAGAGAGAGACGCAAGGAAAGCAAGAAATAGTGTGGAAAAAGTATGGAAAAGCTATCGCCGGGCGATGAAGCGCTGGCGGGCTAACGCCCAAAGGAAGCCGGTAGGTTGACTTTTTGTTATGGATGGATTCGGGGTTACTAGTAGAAGGCTGGTAACTCCTTTTTATTTTTGAGAATTTTTATTAAATGTAGTATTCAGGGCGGCGGTCGGCGTACATGGATATTTTTTGCCTTACGTCAGCTATTAGGGAAAAATCGAGTTCCGTAAAGACTATTTCTTCTTGTGTAGAAGAGCCTTGGACAAGAATTTCGCCCCAAGGGGTGACGACAAGAGAATTGCCGAAAAAATTAATATTACCGTATTTGCCAACGGTGTTGACGGCGATAACGAAGCACTGGTTTTCTATGGCCCTGGCTATATTGAGAGTTAGCCAATGCTGTCCGCGAGTTTCGGGCCATGCCGCGGGTACGAAGAGGGCAGGGCAACCGGATAAGGCCAAGGAACGGGTAAGTTCAGGAAAACGCAGGTCGTAACAAATTATCAGACCGGCTTTGCCAAAACTCATTTCGGCAAGGCCTTTGCTATTTCCGGGTGAAAAGTAGTTTTGTTCTGAGGTTAGACTAAAAAGATGGATTTTCCGGTATTTGCCGCCGAGGGAGCCATCCCGGCGAATCGCATAGGTGGTGTTGTACACAGTGGATCCGGCTAATTCCGCGATTGACCCGGCGATGATTTCCACTTGATGTGCTGTGGCAAACTGTCTAAGTTTTGTCAATGTGGGGCCGTCTTGGGGTTCGGCAAGCCGGCTGACGGTTTTTAATCGGTAGCCGGTGGTCCATAGCTCAGGTAATACACAGAGTTCTGCCCCTTGCTGGACGGCTTTGGTCATAAGAGATAGGGCGTAATCTACGGTAGATGCTACA
The DNA here is from genome assembly GCA_017889725.1 of Bacillota bacterium. Taxonomy (GTDB): domain Bacteria; phylum Bacillota; class Negativicutes; order Sporomusales; family CTSoil-080; genus CTSoil-081. Next base: position 90,359 of record JAGGAE010000001.1, read on the forward strand.
TCTCCTGCCGGGGCAGCCAATTGGACAAGTGCGATTTTCATTTTGTTCCTCCTAAAGAAGTAAGAAAGTATCCTATTAATTACCTATATTACAAATAGTTTTCCGTTCCAAGGAGATTATCCTTTACTAGGAATTAAAGTATTTTATATCCAATTACTTACAGGGTGGAGGAAATCTGCAATATTCGACGAATAAATACAAAGTAATTCTCGAATAGACATAATATAACTGTTAGGGGCTAAGATATGGTTGCAAAAAGAAATCAACAAAGTGTTAGTATAGTACAAGCCCAGGCAGAGCGCCGGGAGGAATATGAAAAAGAACGCGCCAGGCGGCAGCGTGAAGATAATTTATTGGCGGAGCAAGAAAAAAGACTAGAAGCTTTAAGTTTTTTTACATATCAGCCGATAAATTATGAGGCGGCACTAACCAAACAGACATATAGTGAGCCGGAAATTCCTGATTTTAGTTACTTATTAACACAGGCGGAGCAGAAAGTTACGCAGCAATATAAAAAAACTTTTATTTTACAAGGAGGCATAGCTGCTGCCTTCGGGTTATTATCTCTTATATTTTTAAAATCTGTTTTTATAATTGTCGGTGTGGCGGGAATGGCAGCCTGTGCCATTTCTATCAATCGGGATTTGAAGAGTAAACAGATTAGCTTGGAGAAAGCGATTGCTGCGGCAGAAAGTTTGATTGTTCAAAAAGAAGAAGCCGCACGGGAGAGTATTGAACAAGAACGGACCGTCTTTGTTCAGTCAGAACAAGAGCGTGTCGAAAAACTACAGAGATTTTTGGAAGGCGACATTTCTTTAGAAGTAGAACGGATAGAAACCGTTTTGCAAGAAACAGGAGTACCTTTTTCAATAATTACCGCTGTATATTATCAAAAACAGTGTCCTGTTGTAATTGTGTCGCTGCCCGATTTGAAGATTATCCCCAAGTTTACGAACGCTATTGTCGAGGGTAGCACCGTCCGTGAAGAAAAGCCCAAAGCGGAAATTAACCGGCAGTATACGGAAGTGCTTGCGGCAACGGTGTTTAGAATTGCGGTTCTATTATATGAAAATCTCCCCAACCTGGACAATTTGTGCATCCAAGGCGTAGAAAAGGTTGATGAAGAAGAAAAAAATGACGAGTTGGCAGAACTCAAATGCCTTATCAGTCTCAAAACAAATCGTCAAACGGTTTTGGATGCTGTTGCATGTTCTAACGGGAGGGAGGCGCTTACCTTTTTAGGAGCAACCCACTATGCCGAGGAAGCGGGGCTGTTCGAGCCGGTTGAACCGGTATTTCCTGAATGGTGGAATCAAATCCCGCATGCGTTGATACAGAAAGTGACGGTTGCCTATGAATACGGGGAGGTTACGAGCAAACCTATTGAAGCGGTGGCAGGTGAATCCGAAGAAAGTTCCCCCGAGGAACTCGTTTAGACGGGTAATATAACCAAGATAAAAATATTGAAGTATTTTGTCGAATTGATTATTATATAATTATATAATGCAATTATTATTAAGTTCTTATGGTAAATGGATAATATTCTTAATAATAGTGATTATGGGACAGGGGGACTACTTTTGGAGCTTTCAACAGTTATTGGTGTAATAGGCGGAATTTTAGCAGTTGGTGTAGGGATGGTTTTGAAAGGGGCAAAGCTCTCTGCACTAATTAACCCCGCAGCTTTTTTGATTATTATTGCGGGGACGGCAGCTTGTATTTTTAATGCTTTTCCTTTAGACCATATTAAGAAGTTGCCTAAATTGTTTGCACTACTATTTAAAAAACCTCAGCGCATGCCCAAAAGTGAATTGTTAACTTTGTTTACCAATCTTTCACAGCTGGCAAGACGAGAAGGACTGTTGGCCTTGGAGCCAACGCTGGAAGAAATCCAAGATGCGTATCTTAAAAATGGGCTATCCATGGTTATTGACGGTATGGACGCGGATTTGATTGCCGATGTGCTTGGACTGGATATTGCGCAAATGGAAGCAAGGCATCGGGCTGGTGCCCAGATTTTTAGCCAGGCTGGTTCTTATGCGCCGACTCTTGGGGTATTGGGTGCCGTGGTTGGACTTATAGCCGCACTCGGAAATTTGAATGATATTGAAAAATTAGGTCACTCTATTGCCGCGGCCTTTGTGGCTACTATGTTGGGGATATTTACAGGGTATGTTATTTGGAATCCTTTTGCTAATAAACTTAAGATGATTTCGCAGGAAGAAGCTGAATTTCGCCGGATGATGCTGGAAGGAATCCTATCCATTCAGGCAGGAGATAATCCGGCAACCGTTGCGGCTAAACTTAGAGTGTTTGTTAATCAGGCGGAACGGGAAAAGCTTGATGGAGACAAAGAGGGATCAGGCAATGTCTAGGAAAAGGCATACTTCCGAACATCACGAAGAGCATATAGATGAAACGTGGCTTATTCCCTATGCTGATATTTTAACTCTTTTGCTGGCGTTGTTTATAGTGCTGTTTGCGGTCTCTCAGGTTGATCAGAAAAAGTTTGAACAAATGTCTCAGTCATTCAATGTTGCTTTTAATGGAAGCCCGTCCATGCTTGAATATATGCAGCAATCCCCTGAGGCTACACAATCGACAAATTCGCCCAGTAAGCAAATGCCACAAAATGCGGATGTCAGTTGGCAGCGGGAAACGGCGCAGCTGTCCCAGGCTAAGAAGACTATGGATAAATACATAGAAGATAATAAACTTAGCGGGGCCTTAGAAACGGCACTTTTAGACGACGGGTTAATGATACGGATAAAAGACAGCGCATTATTCGATTCAGGCAGTGCCGAAATGTTGCCGCAGTCGCAGATCGTCGCGGCGCAAATTGCAAAACTGCTTGTACCTTTGCCCCAGCGGATAGTCGTAAGCGGTCATACCGACAATGTGCCAATTAAAACCAGAGAATTTCCTACCAACTGGGACTTAAGTTCCAAGCGGGCGTTGAATTTTATGAAATCGATTGCGCAGAACACTTCGGAGGAAGGGCGCGCTTTAAACCGCCGTGTGGAAATAATGATTCTGCGCGATACAAAAAAGAGTAATGAGTCACAACAACAGGTATTATCGCAAGAAAAGGGTTGACCTAATGTATTTTGGTTTCCATTCTCGCCGGAAGGTGGTAAAATATGTGTGGAAGCTGATTGCAATCGTTGTTATCTTTGTGGCGTTACCATCCGCTGTACAGGCGGGGGCGGTTACGACAGGACGGATTGATTGGGTTGAAATCCCGAAGGCCACAACCCCAGAAGTTCATGCTCCTCAGGGGAGAACGTTCAGCAGGGAGGAGTGGCCGGTTGTAACGGTGCCGGATTTTGGCGTTGTAAAAGCCGCTGGTGGAAAGATGGCATTTACTCGTCCGTTTCTTAGGCCAATCAAGTTTGCCTCAGGGTATGCTTATTCCATTAAACGGGTCTCCATTGAGCGGAGGCTGACGCCAACGGTTAGCTATACTCCGGGAGAAGGGCTGATTGTTAAGTTAAGGCCTCAGGAAAGTCTGCTATTTCAGCGCAGTTCTGATTACTTGGGTGACTGTCAGGTTTTTTGGAAAAAAACATATTAATGTATTTAGGCTATGATAAGCCCGGGCGTTTTCCATATAGGAGGCATCCGGGCCTACTAGTATCAAGAGTGACAGGTATAAATCCTTATTATAGGATTGAAGGTGAATAAATGGAACAGGAAAAAAGAGACGCTACGTATAGCTTGAAAAAAATTATACAGAATATCAACGCTTTAGCGACGCCTGGTAAGACTACCGGAGAAATAGCGGACGCGATTGTTCAAGGCGTTTATGAGAATGTTAACTGTCAACATGTTTTTTTGAGCCGCTATGATGTTGAGAGTGAGACGTTTCGTGCGTTATCCTGGCGAAGTTCGGTTACCCCCATGGATGTAGTACTGGAGAAAAAGTTTATGGGGGCAAGCTATTTATCTAATCAGCCGGTTATTGTAAATGATTTGTCGCAATTTAATCACCGCTTACGTCCGGAAACGGCCAGACAGGGATTTATGTCGCTGGTAGGAATACCGCTTGTGTCCGGAAAGGAATTATTAGGTGTATTAGAAGCCTTTGGTGATGAGGAAGATCAGTTCAATGATTTTGATGTAGATATTTTAACCCTTTATGCCAATCAAGCAACAGCGGCCATTGAAAAGGCTGATCTCGTTCGGGAGTGCGGCTACTGGGCGGCTGAAAAAGGTCTATTACTAGAAGCTATTGATATGGACTACGGATCTATAGGCAGCTTTCTGTATAAGGCAGGAGAAACGTTAAGTAGTATGTTGGTTGTGGATGGGATTGCCGTGTTTGGATTGGATGAAGAGGTTGAAGGGAGTCCATTGCAGGAAGTGTTAGCTAAAGGGTTTTCGATGGCGGATATTGGCAGGCTGAAAACCTTGTTTACTCCCAAATACTTAGCTAATTCGGATATTCTTAATTCTTCCGAAGGAACGCGTATTATAAAACAGCCCCTGAAGACAGCCGGTTCCACTGAAACCAAGTTGCTGTATATAGTTCCGGTCGTGCATAAACAAGATTTATATGGGATTATTGTTTTCTTCTGGAAACAGCTTTCGAAAGAAATAAATACGACAAGCCTCGAGGCCTTGATTAAAAGAATTACGGATGATGTTTCCCGTGTTTTGGGATGTAAACATCTGTATAATGATATTCAACGGATGAGTTTTTCTGATTCGGTTACGGGACTAGCCAACCGAAGGCTTTTTGACTATGTGATCGTCAGGGAAATGAAGAGGGTAGAACAAGCTGGAGGAGCTTTCAGTTTACTGATGGTGGATATCGACTTCTTTAAATTGATTAATGACACGTATGGCCACTTGTCGGGAGATTCCATTTTGCAGCAATTTGGACAAGTTCTGAAAGAAGTATTCCGCAGTAATGATATTTCGGCACGTTACGGAGGCGAGGAGTTTGCCGTAATACTTCCTAACACGGATGCGGCGAATGCCACGATGCTTGCCGAACAGTTTCGGGAAAAATTGTTACGGCACAAATTCCAGTTAGGTAGTCAAGCTGTTAATATTACTGTCAGTATTGGCGGAACGTCCTATACTAAAGAGTTGACTTCTCAGCGTTTAACGGCTGCATCCATTGTCAAGGTGGCGGATATGGCGCTCTACCAAGCTAAACAACAGAGAAATAGTACTAGGTTTGTTAATTACGGATGATATAAAGGTTGGGTATTGGCAGGGAGGGGAGAATAATATGGAGAAAAACCCCAAAGTTGTAGTAGTTGGAGCCGGCTTCGCCGGGTTGCGGGCGGTTAAAGAACTTGCCGACAGCGGAATGGAAGTAACCCTGATTGATAAAAATAACCATCATTTATTTCAGCCGCTGTTATATCAAGTGGCAACCGCCGGTTTAGCGGCAGAAGACATAGTTTATCCGCTTAGAGCAGTATTGCGCAAACAAAAAAACTTACGCTTTAAAATGGCGGAAGTGCTCGAGGTTGATAAAGAGAATAGGAAGGTCGTAACTTCCAACGGTGACGTATCTTATGATTATCTACTCTTGGCTCCTGGCGCTCAGTCAAATTACTTTGGCCTGGAATCGGTAGAAAAAAACGGTTTGGGTTTAAAAGATATTAAAGAGGCCATGGTCATTCGTAATCATATTCTTAAAATCTTCGAATCTGCCGCGCAAGAGAGCGACGAACAGACTCGACGTGCCATGCTGACATTTGTTATTGTCGGCGGTGGTGCTACCGGTGTAGAGTGTGCCGGGGGATTGTCAGAACTAGTGTATCTGGTGCTGGCCAAGGATTATCCCGAAATTGATTTTTCGGAAGTTCGGATACTTTTGATTGAAGGGAGTAATAGGCTCCTAGGTGCTATGCCGGAGGAATTAAGTCAGTTAGCATGGCAAGAACTTAAAAGAAAAAAGATTGATGTTCGCTTAGAAGCGCGTGTCACCGATTATGACGGCAATACGATACATTTAGGTGACGGAATAAAAATTGAGTGCAAAACCTTGATTTGGGGAGCTGGAGTGAGGGCGGCCGATCTTACGCGCCGACTAGGTGCTGCAACGAAAAGCTTAAGCAGGGTAGAGACAAATGGTTATCTTCAATTGCCTGATTATCCGGAAATTTTCTTGGTGGGGGATTCGGCCTATTTTGAGCAGGATGGTAAGCCCCTGCCTATGGTAGCTCCTGTAGCTATTCAGCAAGCGGTTGTTGCGGCAAAAAACATTAAACAGTTGGTGAAAGAAAACCCGCTGCAGGAATTCCACTACAAGGATCCGGGTTCTATGGCTACGATTGGCCGGAGTGCTGCGGTAGTTAACCTTGGTCGATGGCATTTTGGCGGTTTAATCGCGTGGGTGCTGTGGCTGGTCGTTCATTTATTCCAAATTATAGGGTTCCGCAACCGTATTTTGGTTGTCATCAACTGGGCTTGGGATTACTTCTTGTTTGAACGGGCGGTACGCGTCATTGACCCGGAAGGGAAAAACCGGACATAGATAAAAATAAACAAGGAAGTGGCTATGCCATTTCCTTGTTTATTTTTTCATATCGATGAGATGGATGATATCGATAAGGTATTCATTTATGACTGGAATGTTGACAAGAATAATTCGTCGCAGCATTTCGACCACGATGGCGAATACAATGGTTGTGCCTAACGCAAAACCAAGCCCACGGAAGATTCCGGCAATAAAGTTGGATATTATAAGTTTTTGGGGGCTTTGCAAGAGAGCAAGATAGTCGGCCAAACGCATGGCTTCCAGTCGGTCGGCTAGACGGTCAAGCTGTCTTGCTAGTTCATCTTTCGTAGGCGGCTTAGTCTGCATACTGCCTCCTTGCGCAGGGGTGATATAGCTTATTCTTTACGGTAGGAATATATTCCTATCGTAAAATATTCGTTAAAGAGCGGCTTTAACCAGTTTTATTCCTCCGGTGAAACCGATGTAGTCGCCTAAAATAATCACTGTACCAATAATGGCGGATTGCGCGGCGCTATATTCCAAAGCTTTGTCAATGTCTGAGCGGACGGAGACCAAGTTGCCGATGGCGGTTGCGAAAGAGTCGGCAACGGCAGCATCTTTGGCAAGAACGGTAACGGCGTCAGCTTTGCCGAAGCTTAAAGAAGGACCTACTGTGCCGGAGGATGTGCAAATGCCTAGAGGGGAAGTATCCGGCTGAATTTCAAGCGCCAACTTGTTAGAGAGACTGGAATTTCCGGCCCAAATGGCAATATGGCGGGTTGCGGTTGTGCGCAAGTAGATATCGCCGCCATTTTCCACAATTATATTAGAGATGGGATAATCCTTTTCCAGCCGGTCTGCAATTGTCTGGGCGAAGGCGCCAGCTACGGACGCCATCGGGCCGACATTGGCGGCAGCAGAAGCCTCTGCCATAAGCTTTGCGATAGGCGGTGCGCTTTCCTCAGGAGAATAGGGAATCAGCGAGTGCTGGTAACCGGGGTCCCGGGAAAGATAGGTTTGCAGTTGGCAATATAAGTCTTCGGCGAAAAGGAGGCAATCGGCTGCTAACTCGTCCGAATACACCGAGGGGTCTACACCCAGCCATAGGTCAGTTTCGCGGAACTGAACGGAAAAGGTTTTAAGTGTTGATTGATGAATTTCCCGGTACCAGCGTGGTTGGTACATACTACTCTACCATAGTACAGGCCAGGTTGTCTCCGGCGATGGATATAATTCGCAAGGGACAAGCGTTGACGCATAGTCCGCAGGCAATGCATTTTTTTGGTGAAAACTCTACTTGCCAGCTATCGCGGTTTAGCGACATAGCTTCGGCAAAGCAAACCGCTGTACAAGCGCCGCAATGGATGCATAAGTCCTTATCAATGGATATCTGCCGGTTAGCAGGGACAACTTTGATTTGTTCCTGGGTCAAATATTGGTAGGCGCTTGCAACATCTTCCTCGGACCCATCGATATCAATTAACAGATGGCCTTCCTTGCCCGGAGTAATAGATGCTTTTAGAATGTTGATTTTTACATTACAATCATGAATAAGATGGTAGGTGAGTGCTTTATCATACGTTTCCGTGGAGAAAATCAGTAAGACTCTTTCCTTTGCCATGCAAAATTACCGCCTTTCATCCAAAGATAGAATGTTTGCCTCTGAAGGCAGAGGTGCGACTGGCTCTGTCAAAAGGAACGAGCCTTTTTGAATCCAGGACTTTAGTTGATTGGCAATAGCGCGGGCTTTATACAAACTGGACATGGGAGCCGTGCGAACTTTTTTGCCGTTAAGCTCAATCATTCCGGACTTTAATTCGGCGTAGCTAACTGTCTTCAGTGCCGGGCGGCTGCGATCCGGTACGCCGTAATCATAAACGGAGGTTTGTATGTCCTGGTCCCGGACCGCTGTGAATTGGGTGATTTCTTCGTCTAAGAGAGGAATGGGGATACCTATGCCGACAAATAGACTAACCCCATAGTTTTTAAAAACCGCCGCTTTAAGGTAGTCTGTACTCATGTTTTTCAGATTTCCGACCAGCGATAACGTAGCGGCGGCTCCCAAAGGAACCCCTTTTTCGTTGCGTGGTTTGGATGGGTTGAACTGCGTGCCGTTCCAGGCGACGTATCCTTCGGTACCGGCTAAAAATATTCTGGTGCCAAGGCCAATGGTTCTTAAGTACGGATCATTTAAGAGCGGGCTGAGTTGTCCGGCGGTAGAATAGGTTACATTGCCGAACTTAGGCAACAGTGTTCCCATATATGTGTAAAGAATGTTGTCAGTAGAATTGGCGGCGGCGGAATAGTTTTGGTAAGCGTTGCGGGGGTTAAAAAGAAAACACTCATTGATTGAATCTTTGGTTATCAGGGTGTCAATCGCTTTGCGCGGATAACAGTCGGTACCGTAAGAACTAGCCTGTAACCGGATATTTTTTCCGGCAACCAAATCTTCAATGACATGGGCGCCCCCGTAATTTTCATCCGAATCGGAGACTTCAGTAGCACCAATGTACGTATCAACCGCAGCAAGGCCGCCGCTGGCAGGGACGTCGTTTAAGCGAATTTTCGACATCTTGATAGGCGGGTTGCTGTGTCCCAAATTGATAAAAGCGCCGGAAGAGCACATGGCACCAAAAGTACCGGTGGTTACTACATCCACCTTTCTGGTGGTGGCAGCAATGCCTTGTTCTTCAACCATGCTAATGATTTCTTCTGCGGTGAGGACAACGGCAGTGCCATTTTTTATTTTACTGTTAATTTCTTCATAAGACTTTTTTATCATGTGAAACCTCCTTAGAAATAGCTTTTCCCAATAAAAAACTCCTTTCAGCAAGGAAAGGAGTTGGATAGGTAAAATAAGTCCGTTCTCCCATCTTTCAGGTTTACCCTGTTGGAATTGGCACCACTGCATAATTGCCGGTTGCCGGGCGTCATCGGGCCAGTCCCTCAGCCTCTCTGGATAAGAGTGTAAAAGTTCCTATATTAAGTTTACACTGATTATAGCAGTATGAGGTTGCTATGTCAATTATTAGAATAAAAGTTTCAATATTAGTATGGTAATATCTTAAAGAACTATAGGCAAAATGTGTAGCCTGTATTATAATACTATGAAAAGGATGAAAAAGGGGGGCAGCGGATTGATATTGCAAGGTGCTGATGCACTTATAGAATGTTTGAAGCAAGAAGGTGTAGAAGTTGTATTTGGCTATCCTGGCGGGGCTGTTCTGACGTTGTATGACGCGTTGTATAACAGCCAATTTCCGCATGTTCTTACAAAACATGAACAGGGCGCCGTACACGCGGCGGATGGATATGCCCGGGTAACAGGGAAAGTTGGGGTTTGTATTGCCACTTCGGGTCCGGGGGCGACCAATCTTATTACCGGAATTGCCACCGCGTATATGGACTCGGTGCCGCTCGTGGCGATTACCGGACAGGTTGGAGTCTCTCTAATTGGTAAAGATTCTTTTCAGGAGGCCGACATTTGCGGCATTACCACGCCTATATCTAAGCATAATTATCTGGTAAAAAGGGCGCAGGATTTACCCCGTGTTATTAAAGAAGCTTTCTACATTGCCAGGACCGGACGTCCCGGACCGGTTGTTATTGATATTGCGAAAGATGTATTTGCCGCGACGATGGATTACGAGTATCCGACCGAAGTAAGTTTGCGGGGATATAAACCGTTGTTTGCCGGTGATGAGGAAGTACTTCGTGTTTGTTTGGAGGAATTACGGCAAGCAAAAAAACCGCTGCTATTTGTTGGCGGCGGCGCTACTATTTCTAATATGGCTCCGGAAATTAGAAAATTTGTAAATGCTACGGGAATTCCTGTTATCTCGAGTCTTATGGGATTAGGAGTCGTTCCCGGAGATTCTTCGGAGCATTTGGGAATGGTAGGCATGCATGGTACGTATGCGGCTAATATGGCTACTGTTGAATGCGATCTTCTGCTAGGAGTAGGCGTTAGGTTTGATGACAGGGTAACCGGGTCGGTAGAGCATTTTGCGGCTAATGCAAAAATTCTGCATTTTGATATTGATCCGGCTGAAATTAATAAAAATGTCTGTGCCACTATCAAGGTAGTTGGCGATTTGGCTTGGTCGCTGCCGCTCTTTAATAAGTTAGTCAAGGATTTTGCTCCGGACATTAAAGAGCAAACCGCATCTTGGCGGGAACAAACCGCAATCTGGAAGCAAGATAAGCCGATGACTTATAAATCGCGCGAAGGGGTCATTATGCCGCAGCAGGTGATAGCCAAGTTAAATGAACTGGCAGAGGATGCGATTGTTGTGACCGATGTTGGTCAGCACCAAATGTGGACGGCTCAATTTTTTAATTTCCGACAGGCCCGGGCGTTTGTTACATCCGGAGGATTGGGCACAATGGGATATGGATTGCCGGCGGCAATTGGAGCGCAGATTGGGCTGCCTGATAAAAAAGTCATTGTATTTTGCGGGGACGGCGGTATCATGATGAATTGCCAGGAACTGGCCACCGCTGCTGATAACGGTTTTCCGGTAAAAGTTATTGTAATGAATAATCAGGTTTTAGGTATGGTTTCCCAGTGGCAGCGGCTATTTTATGGCGAACGTTATTCACATACTTCTCTTAAGGGTCGCACTGACTACGTCAAATTGGCGGAGGCAATGGGTGTTACAGGCTTTAAAGCGGAGCATCCGGGAGAGCTGGAAGACATATTGAAAAAGGCGCTGGCGACTTCTGGTCCGGTGCTGGTAGAAGTGGCGCTGCCATCCGATGAAGATGTTATGCCTATGGTTCCTCCGGGTGGCTGCTTAGACAAAATGATTCTGGGGGAGTGCTAAGCAATGAAATACACATTAGCCGTACTGGTTGAAAATAGGCCGGGTGTATTAACCCATATTTCCGGCTTGATAAGCCGGCGGGCTTTTAACATTGAAAGTATTGCGGCCGGTCATTCGGAAGAAGTCGACACTACCCGTATCACCATTGATGTCGAAGTGGATGATGAGCTTGAGTTGGAACAAGTGGTGCATCAATTGTCGAAATTGGTGGATGTAATAAAAATTGTTAATCTTACCAGAGTGGATCATATTGAGCGGGAATTGGCACTGATTAAAGTAAAGGCGAGTAAAGTCAACCGCTCGGATCTGGTAGATATTGTTGAAATATTTCGGGCCAAAATTGTTGATGTCAACCGGGAAACTATGGTGGTGGAATTAACTGGAGAAGCTTCTAAAATTGACGCCTTATGCGAGGTGTTGGTGGATTTTGGTATTATTGAAATTGTTCGTACCGGTAAAATTGCTTTGTCGCGGGGACCGATAGCCGCAAAGGAAATGTAAGATAAGGCAAAGGTGCATAACCTTTGCCTTGACTATGTCCGGAACACGTACTACTATAGACTGCATACAAGTGAAACTGGGAGTTTTGGTTCAAGGAGATGATGATATGCCAATTCCGGAAAAAATGTTCGAAAGGCTTAAAAATGCCCCGCCGTTAAAGAAAACAGGACTACAGGGAGCACGGCAAAATCTATCAATTGCAGCGAGAAAAACACCAAAAGTTTCGTATGATGGGGAAATCACGGAACGGATAATTTCTACTTCTGTACGCCAGACGCCGGTAAGAGTTTATCAGCCGCAGGGAGAAGCCTCTTTGCCGGTAGTGGTTTATTTTCATGGCGGCGGTTTTGTAATGGGCGATCTGGAACTTATGGATCACGTTTGTCGAATCATTGCGAACGCTGTTGGGTGTGCAGTTGTAAACGTTGAATATGGTTTGGCTCCCGAATATAAATTTCCCGGAGGGCTCGAAGAATGTTACGAAGTGGTAAAGTGGGTTCATGATAATGCCGCTTTGCTACGTTTTGATCCTGATAATATCGTAGTGGCCGGAGACAGCGCGGGTGGTAATTTCGCTACCGCCGTTTGTTTGTTGGCTAAACAACGAATGGAATTTTCATTGGTGCACCAGGTATTATTTTATCCTGTAGTAGATTTTACCATGGACAATGCTGCGAAATTTGAAGGTTTACCAGAGGTCATGCTTAACGCTGAGGACTTAAGCATCATGGGAAAACTCTATTTTGCCAGCGAGAGTGATAAAAGTCGACCGGAGGCCTCGCCACTATTAGCTCCCAGCCTGGCTGGGCTGCCGCCTGCCACGGTTATTACAGCCGGGATTGATCCCTTAGGGAAGGAAGCCCTCTTGTATGTGGAGCGGCTGAAAGCGGAAAATATTCCTGTCGAGCATAAACATTTCCCGGAAATGGTCCATGCCTTTTTAGGTTTTGCCGGTATAATTCCGGAAGCAGTGGGGTACTTATGTCGGTATCAAAAGCGGCTAACGGATAATTTTTTTAATAAAATGATATTGAATAATATTCTTGTGGTTTATCCGGCCTTATCCTTTCTAAGCTTCTGGGTATTGCCTCTGACCGTGGCGCTGATCTGGTTGCCGGTATTGGGGTTGGCCATGGGCTTGATTCCAGGCGTGGTAGCCTATTTTGTCGCCGAACGTAAGTATGCCGGAGATTTGGAGCGCGGCAGTTATGTTATGTCGGCGATTTTGTCTAATTTGGGCACGCTTGGCGGCTTGTGTGTGTTTTTATTATATGGAGAGACGGGATACGCCTATCAGCAGTTAGTCACTTTGTTTCAATATATATTAATGTTTGCCTTTTGCTATCCCTTGGCCCAGTTTTACTATGAACGGGCGCAAGGGGGGGATGCAAAGGGGCGCATTTCGATAAAAGCCGTGCTTTTTAGCCGTAATCAGTTGGCAGTCCTCGGTATCTTTTTGGGAGCGGTGCTAAACATGGCTCATATAAGCCGGCCTGCCATATTAGGTCTGGTGTTTAACCCGCTGGTTCATTTAGGTGCGTGGACGGCTCTTATTCCTGTAGGGTATTCTATTGATATAGGTAAACTCAGAGAGTATTTCAAGGGAATTGTCGATTTGGCATTGATTAAATTTCTGGTCACGCCGATATGTGTTTATGGTTTGGCGAAATTGCTTATTAACGATCCAATCATGATTAACACTCTGCTGGTGCTGGCTTGTATGCCTACGGCGATAAATGCGGTAATCACGGCGCGTATTTATCGGCTTAACCTGCACATTCCTGTAGCGGCGTTTATTTTGACAACCATAGTTTTCCTATTATTGGTGTACCCGCTGCTGTTTTTGTGGCTTGCGCCAGCGTAAGAAATGTATCTGCTCCCTGCACTCGGCTATGAGATGCAGGGAGCAGTTTTGTTTGGCCGGGTATTTAAGCTTTGCCTGGGCCGGGACTGAACATTCTTACCAGCCATAAAAGCACAACGGCTCCGAGAGTGCTGGAAATTAGGCTGCCAATAAAACCGTAGGCGCTCATGCCAAGTAAGGAAAGCAGCGATCCGCCGATTAATGCGCCGACTATACCTACAATAATATCCACCCAAAGACCAAAACCATGACCGCGAACGATCTTCCCGGCGAGCCAACCGGCTACAGCGCCAATGATAAGATACCAAACAACATTACCTATCACGCAAAGACCTCCTTAGATTTAGTTGTTCAATTTTTTGCAGGCAGTATTAGCATATCCAGAGGGTGCTGAAAATACGCTGGATAAAATGGCAGTTAAAGCAAAAAACGACCAAATGCTTTTCAGCATTGGTCGTTTTTGGAATGGTACATGGCATTAATAATTTTTATAGTTGGAGGGCGTAGTATTATCACCGTATACTATATTTGGAAGAGAAATTTCCGGGGGAGAGACGGTGATTACTTTGTTTTGGACACCGCTATTACGAACCTGCATGCTTAGTGTTCCCAGAATCGTGTTGTTTGTACCTACAATGATAACCTGATAATTTATTTGAGTGTCTTTCGTGGTTCGGATAGACAGTTTGCCGGAAGAAGCCCCATTCATGACAACCGTTTCACTGCCTGAGGTTTTGACAGTATCGGCTTTTGCATCCCAATCGATTTTAATATAAGCCGGTTTTGCAATTAAAGATTCTTTGGTTAAATAGCTTAAATCCCAAAATATAGTGGGATTATCAACTTTAACCTCGATATTGACGGTCGCCTGGCTATCGGCACCACCGCTTGGAGCGGCCTGAACCTGCGACAGAGAAAGACTTGTCAGTCCGAAAAAAACTACGGCCAGAGTAAAGCGCAAAAGCTTAGCCATTGGTCGAATACCTCCTGAATATGTAAATTTGATACTCTTATTGTACCATAGAGAAGCAGGAAAAAACAATTAAGCTTATGTCAATCTTTCTATCTTGACATAAGCTTAATTGTTACGTCGATGAACCGGGATGGTCTTGGGGTTCTTTATAGACGGTAATAGCCGGGCGAATGCCAAGTTGCTCCAGTCTGGCAATTTTTGCTTTTGTTTCCGGATCGGTAGAAGCGCCTGCAAGAACACTGTCTTGCAGAAACTCTTCGTAATGTGGGGCTTCGTGCATTAGGCACCTCCCTAGTGATATATTTATGGGCAGACATAATTTTTAGTTAAGCAGGGTAGATATACATTAAATGGTGGATGTATTCTATTTTGCGATTGGCGA
This sequence comes from Bacillota bacterium, assembly GCA_017889725.1. Taxonomy (GTDB): domain Bacteria; phylum Bacillota; class Negativicutes; order Sporomusales; family CTSoil-080; genus CTSoil-081. Next base: position 105,365 of record JAGGAE010000001.1, read on the forward strand.
TAGTAGTATTTTAATCCGCGGGGCTGATAGTCCAGAGAGCCGATGAAATCGGAAACTCCAGGCGCCAGGTGAAAGGTGCGCGAGGCTTTCAGCCTGATGTATCAACCCCTCACCATTATTTTGTACAAAAGAGGGCAACTTCATTACTTGGAAATTATTTCTTTTTAGTAAAAAAGGTTTAGGAGGAGAGGATTGTGGTTGTTCTAGTTTTCAGTAAGGATCGGGCGATGCAACTGGAGGGGCTTTTGGCCTCTTTGTTTCTTCATTGCCGGGAGCAAGAGGAGATAAAGATCATTGTGCTGTATACTTGCTCTCATGAAGAAACGAAAGGGAAATATAAGGAAATAATGGAGAATTATCCTCGAGTACTATTTTGGGAAGAACTTAATTTTTTTATACAGGTTAGGGATGTTTTGAAACAAAGTCCATTTGTATTGTTTTTGGTAGATGATACACTGTGGGTGGGCGACTTTTCGCCGAGCGTATTAAAAAGTTTACTTAGCACCAGCCCTCAGGCCGCAGGCATTTCTCTCAGACTGGGAAAGAATATTACTTATTGTTATCCCCTTGACCGGCCTCAGGCGTTGCCTTTCTGTATAACACAGAGAGAGGGCTTTCTGCTTTATGACTGGCTGTCGGCTTCTTTGGATTTTGCTTATCCGTTGGAAGTTTCCAGTTCCTGTTACCGGACGCAAGACATTTTGGCAGTGCTGCAAGAATCTGTTTTTAAGAATCCGAACGAATTAGAGGGGCTTCTTGCGAATTTCGTCGTACGGCTTCTTCCTGATAAACGGTTGCTTTTCTGCCCGGAACAATCGCTGGCTTTTTCCGTTCCTGTAAATAGAGTGCAAAATGCCGTCTCTAACCGGTTTTCTTATCAACCGGATTATGAAGTAGATAAACTGGATGTGAAATTTGCTGAGGGGTGGCGCATTGATGTGGAAAAACTTAGCGGCTTTGTGCCGCAGTCTTGCCACCAGCCGTTAGAATTGCCTTTTAAAAGAGTTGGGGAAGAGCAGACAAGATAGTTTTATTGTTCTGCGGTGACCACTGTGGAGTTATCTTGAATAATTTGGAACAGAAGCTGCTGATAGTCAGCAAGGGTGTCGGTTGTGACGGCATACTCCGGTTCAACATAACGGGAAAGCTCTATACCAAGTTTTTTCCAAAGATTAACATCCGGGGTGGTTTGGTGGCGCATATGCCAGGCCACCGGCGAGGTTAAACGTTTCGCCGGTATTCCGGCAGCCATGGACATGAGGATGGCCCAGTAATCCCACCAGTAAAGACCAAGGCAAAAGCTTTCGTTCGGATAATGGTTGATAGCGTTCTTATCAAAAAATATATAATCAAAGCCGCCGTCGTGACAGATGCCGTCTTTTAAATTTATAGAATCGGTATGGAGACAAGAGCCGAAGATGATTGAGTTCGTTCCCTCACGAAGAACTAAGTCTTTAATTTCAGGCTTGAAGATAATATCTGCTTTGACAATGCCGACTAGGGAAGTGGGCTGATTAGAGCAGCAGGATACAAGTTCATGAAAATACACATAGGTTTTGCCATAGCGGGAGGCAGCATCGCGGGCGCAGGGACAAAACTCAATGTCAGGAAAAGACGGGGATAATTGCTTGATATCGTATGGGGTATTGACGGCGACTACCTTAAAACCTGTTTCCCGCCAGCTTTTTATTGCAAGTTGTTCATTGGACACGTTATCCGGTGATAATGAAGTGATAATTGTTATTTCCGGTAGGGGTCGAGCTGGTGCTGGTGTAGGAACTGCGAGGGACAACAGCAACGAGGTAATTTTTTGGCCACAGTTTCGGGTGAGTTCTAGAGCGGTTTGTTTCGCATCGGCTTCGGCGGTAAGATCGGGACCGGGGTTACAGCTTGCTAAGAGAGGTGCTAGTTTGGCGGCCAGATCTTGGGCGTCCAGCCGGTTAAATAATGTGCCGTACCGGTACTGCTTGTGGATATCCAGATCGCTGAGTACAAGCGGTTTGCCTAAGGCCCGGCATTCCTGGACAATTAGGCTTAGTCCTTCAAACAAAGAAGGGTGTACAACCAATTGACAGCGCCGAAGCAGTTGGATTTGGTCATGACGGTCTATAAGGCCGAGAATGGTAATGCAATCCTCCAAATGCAAACGGGCAATTTCATTGCATAGGTAGGTAAAATAGGCAGGGGCACGATAATCATCGGTCGGACCGGTGCAGACAATATGAATATTTTGGCCGGACTCCTTAAGAAGTGCGGCGGCGCGAAACAGCGTAAGATGGTTTTTATGAATCCAGAACTGGTTGGAGCAGAGGACAAAACGTTCAGGCAGGTTATACTTTGCCTGGACATCAGCGGGGTTGGCCGTGTACCAGTCGGGTTCCGGCAGGCAACCTGCTTCCAGGACGTAGGTTTGGGCGCTTGACTCGGGATAAAATTTTTTAAAATCGTTTTCGGCATCCTGGCTATTAAAAACAACAAGTTTGGCTTCGTTAGCAACTTTTTGAAACTGGTATTCCCGTGCCTGAAACTCGGAATCCGAAAAAAAATCCGGAAAATATTTATGCTGAAAGTCGGGAATCCAGGAAATGGCTTGGTTAAAGGGGAGAACATCGCTGTTGACAGGGTAGTAGAAATCAATCAGTGCGAAGAGTTCCGTGTAGTTTTGGCACCATACCGGTTTTTTCCCCAGCGCTTTTTCCAAGGTATCTTCCGGGGCGGTGGGATTAACGAATACTACATCGTCAAAAAAGGGCAGCAGGGTTTGGTAGGAATCAAGGTGGACAACGGACTGTGGGGTTAATACTAAATAAAGTTCAGGATGTTCATTTTTAGGTAAAATTGAGATGGACTTTATTACAGATTCAATGTAAGAGATACCCCCATGCCAATATTTACCACCTGTCAGGGGAATGCCTACACGAATATTGGCGGTCATAAAAGCACTCCTTTTTTCAGTTTTGGGTTTGGAGAAAGTTGGAGGAGGGCCAAGCAAAGAGGTCAGGGCTTTTTGGATAGAGGCAAGATAGTTGGCTAAGCTGTACCTCCGGCGAACGGTAGCCAGCGCGCGGAAACTTTCGTCTCTAATCCAGGCGGGAGACTGCTCGGAATAATACAGGGCAGCGTTTTGAATACTCTCAAGGCTGCAGTCGTCGAGGACATGGGCGCCGCTCTCATCCAGACCGCAATCACGGCTTACGATAGGAACCAGTCCGGCCGACATGGCAGAGAGTACACTGCCGGACAGACCTTCGGATGCGGAGGGGGCTATTACGTAACAGCACTTTTGTACAAGAGCTTGAAACGTACTGCTGTAGATGTCGACAAAACCTATCGGCTTAATGTTAGGAAGCTGAAAAAGTTCTTTGGCATAGACCTGGCAAAACTCCGGTTCTTGTGTAAAAAGGCTGCAGATGTAGAGAGTAAGACAGGGATTGGCGGAAAATACCTCCAATAAAAGATCAAGTCCCTTAAGGACTTGATTGCGGCTGGCGAGAAACAGAAAGCAATGGGGAGACTTCTGGCTAAAGTCAGTGGGTGGCGGCAGAAGGTAGCCGGTATTGGCAATGAAAGAAGTTCTGGCGGTTTGGATTTCGCCGAAGGTGTCTAGGGTATGCTGGCTGCCGAAGAGAAAAAAGCCGTCAAAGGTGTTGGGGGAGGGGTACTGGTATATAGGGTTGGTTTTCGGTGCGAGACGAATGCCGCGGCGGCGGTACAGATTATCCAGGCGCATTTGTTCCTGGGATAATTGCCAGGTAGGCGATGAGCCGGTGGCAAACAGCACCTGGAGACTGCCGGGATTAAGATGGTCCTGGTACATTTGGCGGTTATGCGGTGATATATCTACCACCAAGTCATACATCTTTTGGTCCAGGCATACTGTGTCGTCATCCCAGTTAACCACATCGACATTGTAGTCGAAATCACTGAGTACTTCCGCCAGTAAGGGAGCGTGCCACTGGTTTTGATGCCAGTGAAGGTTGGTTGTATCGAGGAAAGGCTGGGTAATGTATTTTAAGAGACAACTTTTAGAAAAGTTGGTTGCGTTTACATTCTCACACAATCGCATGAGTTTTCACCAGGCCCTCATAGAAGAATATCCTGTGGTTCGAGGTTGATTTTCCGGGCTAGCTGGTCAAGATAGTTCATCATGTTGTCTTGGGTCAGCTCGATAGAGGGGGAAAAATATTTTGCCAGTGTATTCCCTAACGCCAGCCAGTTTTCTTTATTCCACGAAGTAGAATGGGTTTCGTGAAGCACAGCGGGGGTAACCACGCGTTTTACTTGCCGCTTTTTTGCAAGTGGTATCAGCACGGCCCAGTAATCCCACCAGGGCAAGCCCAAACAGAAATCTTCCGGGGGATAGTCGCTTAATACTTCGCGGTGAAAGAAAAAGTAGTCAAAACCTAACGAATACAGTTTGCCGGTTGTGGTATCCGGGGCTACTGTGTCGAAGCGGGAGCCAAAGACTAGAGAAGGAGCTGCTTCATGAGCGGCCAGGTGATAGAGCCTGTTATTTATTAAGCGAAGGTCCGCGTTAATCATACCGGCGGTACGTGCTCCGGTGTCTCGTAATACGGCTAGGCAGTCATTAAAATATATGTAGCTTCGCTGGAACTGAGCGCGGGCATCGTGAGTCGCGGCGACAAATTCGATAGCCGGAAAGTTTGCCTTAAGAAAGCGAGCCAAGTTTTTTGAAGGGCTGTGTGTCGGAAGTGTCTGACTGTACGGTTTCCGGGGGAAGAGAGTGAGGTTGGTTGGTTACAAGCGACTTTAACAGTTCTTCAAAGGCCGGCTGAGCGGCCGGACCATTGAATAATGTCGCTTCCACTCTGCCTTTGATTTGTCGTGAGACGCGCCAACGAAGGGCAGCATCCTGTGCGAATTTTACCGCCCAGCCGACGAATTCTTCCGGGCTGGCGGCAATACCTTCCTCAATACCCAGCGCGCGCAACATGCCTGCTCCCCAACGGCTGCGGGATAGTTCACCTTCCTGGGTAACGATGGGCAAGCCTGAGTACAGTGCTTCCATGTTGGTCGTCCAGCCGCCGTAGGGGTAAGTATCAAGCTGGATGTCGGCAATGGAGAGCAAGCCAAGGACGCTGCGGTAGTTGGCAATGGCGGGGAGAATTAAGAGCCGGTCGGCAACACCCGCGTCGGCAGCCAACTTTTTGATTCTTTTAGCTAAGCGGACGTCAAGTCCGTCCGGAGTCGTGTACGGTTTAATGAGTACCCAGGCGTTGGGGGCTTGGCGGAGAATTTCAACATAAAGCGGTTCGCGTTCGGCTCGGTGTTTAATGCCATTGGCACAGGAGATGAAAAGAACAGCATCGTCAGGGATGCCAAGATCAACCCGGCTTATGCCGGGGAGGGCCTCGTCGGGGAGGTACTGGGCGGCTCCTAAATTCGGCAGGCGGAGGAGTTTCTCGCGGTACTGCGTTTGTGCCGTAGGCGCTTCGAAATCGCCGCTGATATAGTAGTCAATGGTAGGGAGGCCTGTAGTCGTTCCGTGGCCTACCATAGCACACTGAATCGGAGCCAGCCTTAGTCCTGCCAGAGTATATGTTACAACATCCATGCCGATATCGGTAAATATCAGTATGTCCAATTGGCTTCCCAGGACTGTGTTTATAATTGAGGAAAAGTCCTGAAGATTGGAAAATTTATGGTAGTGATCCGCGTTATCTTTATACATTTGACTGAACTGGTCGGAGTAGTCGCCCAGGGAGAAGATAAATAGTTCAAAGTCATCTTTGTTATGATGCAGAACGCGGTTAATCATGTAATAGCTTACGGCCTGTCGGTAAAGGTTACGGGAAATATAGCCGACGCGCAGCCTTTCGCCAGGTTTTCGGCGGTTGACTTTTGGCGGGGGAAGGGGACAAAAACCATTCATGGTGGCAGATATGAAGTCACCCATAGCCGAGAGAGCAGGGCAGTTGTTACCGCCGATATAAGAAGCTCGCCAAAACCCGGTCATGGCTTCCTGAATAAAACTGACAAAATAGACCTGGGTAAGAAATTCGGGATGTTTGGCTAGCGACTGGCATAATTTCGGTACATAATGCACTAATTTATCGCGGTGTTTCATCTCGCCGTTGAAATAGGGGAGATTCAGCATCCAACGCATAAGAATGGTTTTTCCGAAGACAGGGAGGGCTGATGAAAACATAGTGTCGGGGTCTATGGAAAAATCGTCGGCGTCCAGCGGGTAATACATGCTGGCGGCTAGAAGTCCGGGGTACCCTTTTAGGCACCAATCGGAAATGGTAAGTTTGCTAATCTCAGGATCTTTCTTATCCCATAAGAGATGGAGGGGGGAAAACGTGTTGAGAAATATTTGCTGCCATAGAGTAAGTGCCAGCATTTGCTGGTCGGGGGTTAAGGACGAAAGGTCGGAGCAAGTGGTCTGAAAGAAATATTCGCGAAGCTTGTCGCGAAGTCTAAGGCAAAAGTATAATGCGGTTGTCTGTTCGGCTTGAGAGAGGGCAGGGCTGCGGTCGGGAAGTTTTCGATGGCTAGACCACTTTTCCATTAGTTGCCACAGGATAGGACCGTCTCCTCTGGCGCGGATGGATGACAAACAGGAGGTCATAAACAGATCGGCAAATATATTTTTTTGTTCGTCATTGAGAAACAAAGGGTGATGGTATAGCTCTTCAAATTTATCCCATACGGGCTGCCAGCCGCTGGATGCAGCGGCGTTCAAAAGACCGGCCAAATTGTGCTCGTTGAAGAGCTCAAGGTAACTTTCGGGTCCGGTGATGGATTGCATAGGATTCACCTCGCTGATTGGTATGGGGTATTGTATGAAGGAAAATCCGAAATTGTGCTATGAAAATAGATTGTCTTAGCTGTCATCTACTTAGTAGCAAACGGCCAACACAACTCGGAAATGCTATTTACCTGTTCAACTGTTAGACTACCCTCCCATTCGAATCCCTGAAAAAATAATGGTTTAAAGGCCCGAAGCAGAGCATCATGACCTTGTTGCAATGTGTAAAAGAACAGGCGGGTAACCGGGGAAAACGCTTGAATACCACTATCCTTTTTTGCCATGTAGCGGATGATGTCATTCTGCCAGAACAGCAGCGTGACATGCTCCGGAATATCATAAAGATAATCGTAATAAATAATAGGAAATTCAATATATCCCTTCCCGGCAAC